>CAZIUT010000061.1:0-10251 GCA_964542545.1 uncultured Dysgonomonadaceae bacterium
ATATTTGAAAGTATTTTATTTGTAATTATAAATTTTTAGATTGGATAGCGCCGGCAGTCAATATAGCAAATTATGTTTACTTTTAGGAGGTATATCATCTGTAAAATTAAATCGCAATTGAGCATTTCACAGTAAAGAGTGTTCAAGCTTGCTAGTCAAAACATACAAACACAACAATTAACACAACGCAAATAAAAAGTGAAGAAAAATTTAAAAGACGCTTTTCAAGACAGACGTTCATACTATTAACAAAAAAACACCTCGCCCATTTCTGATGAAGAGATACAAGCAATCATAGAACATGTTTTGCTTTATGCTCCATCAGCATTCCATTCTCAATCAGCAAGAATGGTGCTTTTACTCGGAGGTAATCATACAAAATGTGGGAAATAACTAAAGCAGAATTAAAGAAAGTAAGCAAATCGGAAGAAGCTTTTAAAGCAACAGAAGAAAAAGTAGACACCTCTTTTGCATCAGGATATGGTACAATTCTATTTTTTGAAGATCAGACAGTTATAAAAGGCTTGCAAAATAATCTTCCAACTATGGCAAATAAGTTTACGCAGTGGAGCAAACACTCCTCGGCTATTGCTCAAATGTTGACTTGGATAGGATTAGAGAGTGTTGGCTTTGGTGCATCGCTCCAACATTACAATCCTTTAATTGACGAAGCTGTGAAAAAAGAGTGGAACTTCAATCAAGATTGGGAGCTTGTAGCCCAAATGCCTTTTGGTATGCTAGCAGACGAGCCAGGTGAGAAATCACAAGTTCGCATAAAAGAAGGTTAGTTGTGATTAAATAGTTTTCCAAAACCCAGTTATATCTTAGAGACATTCAACTTGGACGTCTCTTTTTTTTAAACAATCCTTCTACCTTCTTGTTTATTAGGTATTAGACAACACAAAAAAATATACTTTATGAACAGTTTAACCGATTTATTTAACAGCGAATTGAAAAACCTATATGCGCTAGAGAAAGAGTGTGTAGAAATATTTGAAGCAGTACAAGAAGAAATAGAAGACCCTGACCTTTTGCAAATAGCAGTTGAGCTTGCCAAAGATTCAGGAAAACAGTTTGAACTCCTGCGAGAGGGATTACGCAATAAGAACATCAACCCAGGCAACACAACCGATTCTGTGGCGCAAGAAATGATTGAGAATTTAAAAGAAATATCGTTACAACAAATTCCACAAGAAGTGAAAGATGAAGGAATTTTAGGTTCCTTCAACAGATTGAACTACTATAGAATGGCATGTTATGAAAACTCATACGAATTGGCCAAAAAGTTGAAAATTAATGATTTGATAGATCTATTGTATTACGATATGTAAATATAAACTGCTTAATATGAATCAATAAATATTGAGACGCTCTTTGCGGGGCGTCTTTTTTTATTGAGAAGCTACTGTCTCTCCTACCCTTCAGTTTCAAGTCCGATATTCCCATCCAAATACAAATTCTTTACCACTGTTATCAAAATCACCAACATTGGAACAGCCAATACTATGCCCCATCCACCTGCCAATGTCCCCATTAAGACTTGAAAAGATATTAACAATGCTGGAGGAATACTCAATAACTTTTTTTGAATGTTTGGTGTAATAAGATTACCCTCTATTGCTTGCACAAGAATAAAAGAACCAGCTACCAACAGAGCTTGCGTAGGACTAGTTAACAAAGCCACCATCACTGCAGGAATCATAGCCATAATAGGACCGAAGTTAGGAATAACATTCAAAAAGCCTGCTGTTATGGCCAATATCAACCACATATCAAGACCTAAAATTAAACAAGCAATTGAGATTAAAACAAATATTACAAATCCCGATATCATTGCTCCTTTAATCCATTTTTTAAGATTGTATCCAATATTTTCGAATAGTTGTTTGGCCTTTACCTTCCCTATTCTTGGAACAAGATTAACTACACCATTTACATAATCGAAAGGAGATACTGAAAGAAACATAGCAAGAAAAATAACAATGTATAAATCTCCAAAAACACCAAATGATGATTTAAAAAAATCTTGAAGAAATGGCAGTACTTTCTTTTGATTCTCAATGTCGGTAATTTGATCCGATATCTTTTGTCCTAAAGTAGTTTTATTCAAATAAACTTGAGCATTATCAATCATAACAGGCACAGCCTCTTGCATTTCTTTATATTGAATTTGTGCTTCTGCACCAACCAACCAAAAGAAAAATCCTGCAGAAAGAACCATCAGTACAATTGTAACAGCAAGAGAAACACCATTATTCAACCCCGTCCACTTCTTAATTTTACTTGATACAGCATTAAGAAATAAAGCTATGATTGAAGCGGCCAACAAAAGTAGAAAAACATTGAATGTTTTATAAATTATCAATGCCAAAATCATCACAAATGCTACTATGCCTACACTAGTCCATACTTTATTTGCAAAAGCTGAAGTTGTGTGTAATTGATTATCTTTTTTCATAAGAGGTAATGGGTTTTGTTAGATTGTATATTAAAAACAACTAGTGCATGGGATTGTTTTTGTCCTTTTCTAACATTTTAATTTAAATGTGCTCTATAAACTGCTAAAAACAAGATCTTAGCCAAAGATATTGCAAATATATTAGAATTGCTTGTCAAACATGTCAGAAAGTCTCAAAATAAAATACTGGAGGTTTCTGACCCTCCGAAACCTCCAAAAAAAAATATTCATGCTTTCGGAGGGTTTTTAATCGCCAAAATAATTTATTGGGACTTTTGGAGGGTCAGAAAGTATAAATAAAAAACATTCAGACTTTTGGAGACGTTTTTGGTGTAAAATATTTTTTGGTGTTTTAAAATCTCGATAATCAAAGAGTAACTAACTCTTTATTGCTTCAATTAATTTTTCCACAGCCCCATCAATCATCCCTTCGCTTTGCAACAACGACACAAACTTGCTACCAATAATAGCACCCGATGCATTGTTGCAAGCTGCATCATATGTAGATTTATTGGAAATGCCAAAACCAATCATGCGAGGGTTTTTCAGATTCATTGCATTTACTCGTTCAAAATAAGCTAAATTGTCATCACCAAAAGATGATTTTGCCCCTGTTACCGAAGCTGTCGAAACCATGTAAATAAATCCACCCGTGTGCCTATCAATCAAACGAATGCGTTCTTCTGAAGTTTCGGGAGTAATCAGCATGATAATGTGCAGATTGTGCGCTTCGGCAATTGATTTATAATTCTCTAGGTAATCTTCAAATGGTAAGTCAGGAATAATCACCCCATCAATTCCGCAACGCTTGGCTTCGGCACAAAAATTGTCGAACCCGAATTGCATAATGGGATTGAGATAGCCCATTAACACCAACGGAATTTGCACTGACTCTCTCACTGTGGAGAGTTGGTTGAAAAGTACCAGCAGGCTCATGCCATTTTCCAATGCATTGCTTCCCGAAGCCTGAATAACGGGACCATCTGCCATGGGATCGCTAAATGGAATGCCAATTTCAATTAATTTGACTCCATTTTTTTCGAGCGACTGTATTACGGGAACTGTATCATTTAAATTGGGAAACCCAGCAGTGAAATAAACCGATAATACTCCGTTTTTTTCTTTATTAAAAAGCTTGTCTATTCTGTTCATTGTTTCAATGATTTTATAAATTGTTGGATAGATTGTATGTCTTTGTTAGTGGGCGAAAGCTCAAATTGGCTGTTGATGTCAATCCCTATGCACAAGGGGTGAGAAAAATCCTGAATAGCTGATACGTCATCAGAACTTATACCTCCACTCAATAGAAAAGGAGTATTGCCCTGATAGTTTTGCAATATATCCCAATCGAATTTCCTTCCCGAACCTCCATAAGATGATGTTTGAGTGTCGAAAACAAAGTAGTTACATGAACCTTCAAATTGCATTATTTTTTCCGTAGGAAAAGTTGATGCTACACCAAATGCTTTCATCACTTTAATTTGTTTGTCAATTAGTTCTTGGCACAACTTTGGAGGCTCATCACCATGCAGTTGCACAATATCAAGTGAGAAGAGGGCTGATTTTTCTAAAATAGTTGAGATAGATTCATTTACGAACACCCCTACTCTTTTTGCTTCTTTAGGAAGATAAGATGGAATAATATCAACATATCGTTTGGATGCAGGATAAAATATAAACCCTATCCAATCTACGCCCAATGCCTCAACAGCAAGAATATTTTCGCCATCACGCATTCCACACACTTTTATTATATTAGAGTTTCTATTCATGAATACCATTTATAAATTCTTTGAGAGCATCGCCAGGATTATCAGTCTTCATAAAATTCTCACCAATTAAGAATCCTTTGTAACCCGCTTGTCTTAAATTGCAAACCGTTTGTGGGTCAGATATTCCGCTTTCGGATATCAACACTGCATCAGTAGGTAACATGTCAATCATTTTAAATGATTTCTCAACAGTTGTTTCAAACGAACCTAAATTGCGATTGTTTATGCCAATCATGTTGTTGAGAGGAGAAATATGATCCATTTCCTTTTCATCGTGCAGTTCCAGCAACACCTCCAGTCCTATACGCTGAGCAGTCTGTGTGAACTGTTTGCTTTGCTGCGGAGTAAGCGCAGCTGCAATCAATAATATAGCATGGGAACCAAGCATTTTCGATTCATATATTTGATATTCATCCACAATAAACTCTTTTCGTAACACGGGAATGGATGTCTGACCAATGGCTTTCTGCAAGTCTATGATAGTCCCGCCAAAGTAGGTTTCATCAGTAAGAATAGAAAGAGCCGCAGCACCACTTCTCTCATATTGTAACGGTATGGTAGTGGCATCTGCTCCTTGATTAATCCATGAATTAGAAGGCGACCTTCGCTTGAATTCAGCTATGATACCATGAGGAGAACACAGCAGTAATTCTTTCAAAGAAAGGGGTTTATAAATCTGTGCTTCAATTCTTTTTTCTATATCCTTTATGGATAGTAATTGCTTTTGCTTATCTACTTCCAGCAGCTTGTGTGCAATTATCTCGCTTAATACGTCTTTCATTTTATCAACTGTTTATTTCGATGAATGTATTTAAACTTCTCAAAGCTTTTTTTGCTTGAATAGACTCTCTTGCTATTTCAATGCATTCTTCTATCATTTTGTTTTCTTCCATCAATTGAATGGCAAAAGCAGCGTTGAGCATCACAACATCGGTTTGGGCTTTTGTGCCATTATCACTCAATACATTGTTGAAAATTGCTACGGCCTCCTTAATAGTACTGCCTCCATAAATATCTGATTCTTTTATTCTATCAAGTCCCAACTCTTCGGGATGATAAAGATGCTCTCCATAGTTAGAGATTACTTTAAAATCTCCCGTTAAGGAAATTTCATCGTACCCGTCCATGCTGTGCACAATGCTAAATTTCTTATTATTGGCTTGAAAGATGTAGCCGTACAGACGTGATAGAGACAAATTATATACGCCCAACAATTGATATTCGGGTTCTACAGGATTGACTAAAGGACCCAATACATTGAAAAAAGTGCGAACCCCCAAGCTTTTTCTTGCAGGAGCAACAGCTTTCAGTGCAGGGCTAAACAAAGGAGCATGAAGATAAGCAATGCTTGCTTGGTCAAGACTTTTACGTAATATATCTGCATCGGTTGTGAATTTAACTCCTTGCTGTTCCATGGCATTGCTCGATCCGCTAACGGATGTTGCGCCATAATTGCCATGCTTAATCACTGGATAACCTGCACCTGCAACTACAAAGCTTGCAGTTGTAGAAATATTAAACGTGTTTTTACCATCACCACCCGTTCCCACAATATCTACTGCGCGATAGTCAGATAAATCAATCTGTGTGCGCATTTCCATCAGAGCTTCACGAAAGCCCAATACCTCATCTACAGATATGCTACGCATTAGGAAAGTGGTAATAATGGCCGATAGTTGAGCTTCAGACACTTCGCCGCTTACAATTGCAGTTAGTAACTCACGCGATTCTTCACGGGTTAGATGTTGATAATCTAAGAGTTTTAAGAGAATATGTTTCATATATATTATTCTTTTTTCAATTATTAAATATTATGCAATGAAGCTGCCATGTCAATTGCTTTTTTCAGACCTCGCATCTTGTTGTTCACTTCTTGCAACTCGCCCTCTTCAGTGCTCATGGAGACAATGCCCGCTCCGGCTTGATACCACAACTCGTTGTTGCGACTCACAAATGTGCGAATGGTAATGGCCTGATTGGTGTTTCCGTTAATTCCGATGAAACCAATACAACCACCATAAGCTCCACGGTTATGCTCTTCAATATCCGATATCAATTGCATAGCACGCGGTTTGGGAGCCCCCGAAAGAGTTCCAGCAGGAAATGTATCGAAGAATGCTTTCATTGGGTTGGTATCCTTTTTCAATTGACCACTCACGCGCGATACCAAATGAATAACGTGCGAATAGTATTGAGCTTCTTTATAAAAATCTATTTGCAGGCTTTCTGTATTATCTTTCAAGTCAAGCTGTGCCAAATCAACCAACATATCATGCTCGGCATTTTCTTTTGGGTCTTTCAGTAGAGCATGTGCGGCCTCTTTGTCTTCATTTATGTTGCCTGTTCTTTTTGCAGTTCCTGCAATAGGATCAATACTAATAATACCCTCATCGATTTTACAATGTGTTTCGGGTGAAGATCCAAATATGCGAAATCCGCCAAAATCAAAATAAAAAAGATAAGGAGAAGGGTTGATAGACCGCAGGGCGCGATATACTTTGAAATCGTCACCCGAGAAACGTTGCTTGAATCGGCGCGAAAGCACAATTTGAGAAACATCTTCATTCTTGCAATGCTCTATACCCGTTCGCACATACTGTTTGTACTCCTTATCGGTGATTGTGCTTGTCTCTTCACCTTCAGTAAAGAAATTGTAGGTTACAAAGTTGCGTCCATTAATCAATGATTCGATGTTATACAATTGACTCTCTTCACCTTCCATTACAAGTTCTATCAAAGATATTTCGTCTTTGAAGTGATTGAAGACTAAAAGGTATTTGTAGAGAATATATCTCAAATCGGGAGCATCGTTGCGCTCTTCTTTGCTTTCTTTGATGGTGATATTATCAGTATATTTTACACAATTGAAAGTAGTATATCCAAAGAAACCACATTGCGATGCCATATCACCTTCGATATTGAAATGCGAAATAAAATCGTTCAGTGCATCGGAGATGGAAAAAGAGTCTGATAACCTCATTGAGTTATTACTATTGTTTGGAAAACTCTCAATACATTCGCCTCTATTGATATCAATATGGGCCATGGGACAAAGCCCGATGTATGAGGTGCTGTTTTCACCAGAATGATAATCAGAACTTTCCAACAATGCCGATTGAGGGAACTGATCCCTCACTTTCAAATATATGCTTACGGGAGTATGCAGATCGCCAAGAATTGTTTTTGTATGGGTTGTATAATTATATTTCATATTGTCTCTTTGTTAAAACTGTTTATGCTCAAAATAAGTTGTTAAATCTTTGTCGCCCCGACCCGAAAGAGTAACTACAACAACATCCGACTCTTTAAAAGTAATCTTATCGAGTACTGCCAGAGCATGTGCCGATTCTAAAGCAGGTATAATACCTTCGTTGCGCGTCAAATCATATGCTGCTTGGAGCGCTTCGTTATCGTCAACCGAGAATACTGTAGCCCGATTATTTTCAGCAAGATTGGCGTGTATTGGACCAATTCCAGGATAATCTAAGCCTGCGGAGATAGAGTAAGGCTCTACAATTTGGCCATCTTCATTTTGCATTAACAAGGTTTTGCAGCCGTGAATAATCCCGGTCTTCCCCAATTGAATTGTTGCTGCAGACTCACCGCTATCAATTCCTCTGCCACCTGCTTCGGCAAGCACAATATTCACCAAGTCGTTATCCAAATAGTGATAAATTGTACCAGCTGCATTGCTTCCGCCACCAACACATGCCACTAAGTAGTTGGGGGCATCACGCTGCTCCTTTTCTTTCAACTGAACTTTTATCTCTTCGCTAATAACAGATTGCAAACGTGATACTAAATCGGGGTAAGGATGTGGCCCAACTGTCGATCCAATAATATAATGTGTATCGGTGGGATGAGCACACCAATCGCGAATAGCCTCATTAGTAGCATCTTTGAGAGTCATATTGCCAGATGTAACAGGAACAACAGTTGCACCCAACATTTTCATCTTTTGCACATTCACTGCTTGACGTTCCACATCGGTTTTACCCATATACACAATGCATTCCATTTGCATCAAAGCACACATAGTGGCAGTGGCTACTCCATGCTGACCAGCACCTGTTTCTGCAATGATGCGTGTTTTACCCATTCGTTGTGCAATGAGAATCTGCCCAACTGTATTGTTTATTTTATGAGCACCAGTATGATTCAGATCCTCCCTTTTAAGATAGATCTTGCAATTGTGTTTCTCTGATAAATAACGTGACAGATACAATGGAGAGGGACGCCCCACATAGTCACGCAGCAATTGATCGAAATCTTTTTTGAAAGATGCACTCTCTATAATGGAGAGATACTCTTTTTGCAAATCGCTTATACAGCGATGAAGAATTTCGGGAATGTAGGCTCCTCCAAAGTTACCGTAGAATCCTGATTCGTTTACTAAATAGTTTGTCATATTATTGTTGGTCTTGATTGTTTTTAAAAATGAAAAAAGCCTATCGCAGGTGCGACAGGCTTTAATATGTTTGTATTATATTATTATATATGCATATAGCTGACTTTCCTTACGACTGATTGAGTTGTAAGATGCGCCACCAATATCTATTTGAAAGTAATATGTTCATTTTGCTATTGTTATATTGCAAATCTAATAAAAAAAAGCAATACGTGTATTATTAATTAATAACTTTAACAAAATTGTTTTAGGATGGTTCAAAAATAACTTCGATATTTTTATCACTATCTCCCTATTGCTTTATATCTTTTTTTACCATTGCACCTGAATTTAAAGATTGAAGTAGGTATGATTTATTTGATGATTGTCGTGTTCCTCTTGGGCTACATATCCATAGCCATGGAACACACAATAAAAATTAATAAGGCCAGCGTGGCCTTGTTAATAGGTTTGCTTTTGTGGGTAGTTTACATTTATCTTGCACCCTCTATAGTGCAAACAGTCTCAGCCGATAGTTTCACCGACTTCTTTTATCACAATAACGCTTTGAACAACTTGTCGTTCAAAGAGCAAGTCCGCAGTTTTGTTGTCAATCATCAGTTGCTGGAAGCTATTGGCGATATATCGGAAACCCTTCTTTTCTTTACTGGAGCCATGACAGTGGTAGAGGTGATAGATGTGCACGGTGGTTTTAACTTCATCACCAATTGGATTGTAACACGCAAACGCAGAAAAATGCTTTGGTTAGTGGCAATCATCACCTTCTTCTTATCGTCAGTTTTTGATAATCTCACCACTACCATTATAATGATAATGTTGATTCGCAAAATTGTAGAAGACACGCGTGAGCGATGGATTTTCTGTAGTATGATAGTACTGGCTGCCAATAGTGGAGGCGCTTGGTCGCCCATTGGCGATATCACGACGATTATGCTATGGGTGAAAGGAAACATTACAAGCGTGGCTATTATTAAAAATATCTTCGTGCCAAGTTTAGTATCATTGATAGTGCCTCTATTTATTGCACAATATTGGTTGAAAGGCAAACTGCCTACGAGTCCCAACGAGAAATATTGGGAAGACCCAAAATCGATCGACTATTATCTCACTCCCCTCAACCGATTTATTGTGTTTGTATCGGGTATATCCATACTTATTCTTGCACCCGTATTTAAAGCTGCTACTGGGTTGCCACCCTTTGTAGGAGTTCTACTTGGCGTGAGTATTCTATGGATATATACCGAAATAATGTACAACCACAAGAAGAATATGAGTGAGGATATCAAAGTGCGTGTAGCACGGATATTCCAACGATTGGATATTTCCACATTAATGTTTTTCTTAGGGATTCTCTTAGCCGTTGATGCCCTCTTAAGGGCAGGCATTCTGTTGAGTCTTTCGGGATTCATGACCAATCATATGCCAAATATTTATGCGCAATCAGTAGTTATTGGCATTATGTCTTCTATATTCGACAACGTTCCGCTATTGGCAGGTACTATGGGTATGTATCCCATTGCCACCCAAGCCATGCTTGCATCAACAGCCAATCCTGAATATCTGCAAAACTTTGTGGTAGATGGCAATTTCTGGCATTTCATAGCCTATTGTGT
>CAZIUT010000062.1:0-10119 GCA_964542545.1 uncultured Dysgonomonadaceae bacterium
TCTCTTCAAAATACTTTTTTGCATAAGTATATTTCAAATCTCTATCTGTGCTTTTGAGAATTTTATTATACTCTCCACACGCACCGAAAAAAATTGCAATAGCAAAAAGAAGGATTAATTTTGTTGTTTTATTTCTTACCATGTATCACCAATGAGTTTTAAATTGCAAATTTACAGAAACTTTTGCATTAAAGCAGAGCTCAATACGTTTTTATTCTATTTTAGTACTTTGAGAAAGGAATTCAAGCAAACTATCCACATATTTTCTATCGTTTGCTAAGCGTGGCACTTTGTTTTGCCCACCCGTTTTTTCTCTAGATTCCATCCATTTGTAAAAAAAATCGTGTGGCAACACTTTTATTATTGGCATTCTCAAAGACAAATCAAAGGAACGCTTCGCCTCATAGTCTGAGTTAAGAGACTTAAGCGAAGCGTCCAACTTCTGTGCAAACAGCTCTATATCTGAGGGCAAAGTTTGAAACTCTATCAACCACTCGTGAGCTCCATCATTATTGTCTCCAAAAAATACAGGTGCTGCTGTATACTCTGTTATTTTTGCCCCAGTTGTCTTACACGCTTCCTGCAATGCACTTTCAGCATTGTCTATCATCAACTCTTCGCCAAAGGCATTTATAAAATGCTTAGTTCTACCAGTAATTTTGAAAAGATGTGGCTCTAAAGAGGTAAACTCAATAGTGTCGCCCAAAAGATAACGCCACAGCCCACCACTTGTAGAAATAAGCATTGCATACTTCACCCCCACCTCAACCTCATTAAGCGTTAATGTTTCTGGGTTTTCTGCCTCCCACTGTCCATTAGGAATAAACTCATAAAAAACTTCGGTGTCTAGCAACAACAACAAATCTGTCGAATGAGGAGTATATTGAATTCCAAAAAAACCTTCCGAAGCATTATAAGTTTCCCAATAGTTCATTTTGGGAGAAGTTATTAGTTTTTCATATTGTTCTCGATAAGGCACAAAAGATACACCTCCGTGAAAAAACACTTCTAGATTGGGCCAAATATCAGATATGTTTTGTCCGGTATCTTTTGTTATTTTCTTTAGTAATACAAGCATCCACGATGGAACACCTACTAGCGAACGAATATCTTTATTGATTGCATAATCTGCTAATTGTTGCAGTTTCACATCCCACTCAGGGATCAGTGAAATATCTTCGGGAGTTCGTTTCCTTTTTGCCCACCACGGTAAGTTTTTAAGCAATACAGCCGAAACATCACCTGTAAAAATACCATCCCCAATTGTATTCACCTGCTGACTTCCTCCTAACACAAGAGACTTACCTAGCATAAATTTATTTTCAGGAAAATGCTTTGCATATAAGGCCAGCATATGATATCCACCTTTATAATGACAGTTCTTTAACGACTCTTGAGTAATTGGTATATATTTACTTTTATCGTTAGTAGTACCCGACGACATGGCAAACCATTTCACGGGAGTATCCCAAAGCACATTACTTTTTCCGTCGTTAATAATAATATCTAAATAGTGCTTCAAATCATCGTATCCCATTATTGGAACATGCTTCTTGAAGTCTTCGGGTGTTTTTATATTACCAAAATTGTTTTTATCACCAAAATATGTTCGCCGTCCGTGCGATATGATATAATCAAACGTTTTTAGTTGTTTTTCCCAAGGCTTTTCAATAAATACATCTATTGGCTTGTAGAATGATGAGAATACTAAATCAAATATATATTTTATCATTACCAATTATTTAATTTTTCACAAAGATAATGGTTGATAGCAGAAAGCAACAATAAAAACACAATTGTTTATGTTTAAAGATATAATTTAATATTGGCTCTATGAGGAGTACTTAACCAAGACGACTAATTTTTTGAAGCCGTTCTTCATCTATTATTTTAATCTTACGCCCATCCATCGATATAATACGTTCATTTTCAAAAATAGACAATGTGCGTATAGCATTTGATGTAGTCATATTAGAGAGATTGGCCAAATCTTCACGCGCCAAGTATATACTAATTGTAGCCCCATCCTCTTCCAATCCATAATTTTCTTTCAGGAAAATAAGAGACTCTGCCAATCTGCCCCTTATATGCTTTTGTGTAAGATTTACTACACGCCTATCTGAGATACCCAAGTCAACAGATAGTAAATGTATAAAATACATAGCCAGCATCCCATTGTTTCGCAAAACCTGCTCAACAATCTTCATTGAGATTAAACAAACCTCAGTAGACTCAAACGCAGCAGCAGATGTAACATAAGCTTCATGTGCAAAAAATGCGCGATATCCAAAATACTGAACAGGCCGCACCATCCTAACTATTTGACTTCGACCACCAACTCCCTCTTTATATATTTTTATTTTACCTTCCAATAAACACATAAGATCTTCGGGCTTATCACCTTCGTAATAAACAACCTCGTTCTTCTTAAAATTGACAAAACGTGCGTTATCTCGCAGCAATTTATGTTCCTTAGCACTCAAAACCCTCCAAATATCTGGTAATGATGCTGAAGTATCTATAGATTTATTCCTTTTCACTTTTTCTCATTATTGATGAATGAATGTTGTAGAACATTGTTGTAGAACACAAAAATAAAGAAAATATCTCATAATCTGCAATATTTCACCATATTTTAAACCATTTCAATACAAACAACAGCTTTTAATTTTAAATACTCTTCTATGTTTTTTACAGCAAAACAGTTTATATTTGAATAAAACATGTAAGTTTGTACTATCAATAACTACAAGAAAATGAAGAAAGTAATTCTATACATATTTATATTGTTGCTCTCAACAAATTCTAAAGTCTTCTCACAACAAGAGGAATCATTAGACACCATTTTGGAGAAGGCCATGAATGCTGCAGAGGGATACTCCCAAATAATAGAAGAGTATGAAGCAGAAATATACATGAGGATATATGTTCAGACCTTAAAGAAAAACTTTCTCTATCGATACACACATTTTATACCCAAGTTTGTTTTGCATGACAGGCACTCCGATGAAGGACTAATAGAAGTGCTAAGCAATGTAAAATTCAATTATCCAAACAATTACACAGCAGATATAAAAAATTTGTCAGGCACATTCTCACAGAAACATGTAGAGGAAATGTTGCCATCAAATCTTGTGCATTTAAATGTGTACAACAAAATGTCGAGCGACGAACGCTTCTTTATGCCATTGCGAAACGCCTCTAAAAAGTATTACCGCTATCAACTAACACAAACCTTTACACAAAACGACGTTACTTTCTATACCATCTCTTTCACGCCTATCTACCAGTCACCAAAACTACTAAAAGGCTCGTTTGTATTAGAAAAAGACACCTGGCGAATTATGCAGCTTGTATGCGAAGGAGTAGATTTGGCTTCAGAGTTTTCAATTGAATTATATATGGGCAACACACCATCTAACGAGATGCTTCCTGTTAATGTTGTTATTCATCAAAAGTTCTCATACCTTGGAAATGTTGTCACAAACAGAAATTTAGTCAGTATAAACTACAATCAGATTTTACTAAACGATAAAAGACCTAAACAAAGAAACCTCAACGTTAGTAATTTCTACAAAGTAAGGTTAGACTCTGTACCTATTAGCAACGACCCTTCTTTTTGGGAAAAGAATCGTAAAATTCCATTACAAGCAAAGGAGCAAGACTTAATAGATAAACTCCCCATGGAGCAAAAAAAGGACACAGTAAAGAAAAACAACGCAGTAGATTGGGCCAAAAATATGGCAAAGCAAACTCGCTACAAATTCAAGGATACCAACATAAAATATAGTGGTATTTTCAACCCCGCTCTATTGGGTTATTCTTCTTTCGATGGATTGACCTACCGTCAAAAAATATCTGTAAACTATGAGCTAAAAAGACAGTCGAGCATAGAAATGGATGCTTTTGTAGGTTACATGTTCAAACGAAAAGAACTGTTTACAAAATTAAGCTCAACATGGAATTATAACCCAACCCACCTTGGAAAACTCTCATTGTCTGTAGGAAATGGCAATAGAACTTACAGCTCTAGTTTTTTAGAAGAGATTCAAGACAGCCTTGTCAATAGCGGCCTCAACTTGCAACATCTAGCATTAGATTTTTATAAAGACTATTATTTTCGCCTATACAATACAGTAGAGGTTATGAATGGCCTATCTATAGGCACAGGACTTGATTATCGGATTCGCGATTTAACAGACAACAAAATAAACGACTCGGAATCAAGCTCATCCACCTCCAAGCCAAACATCAATACAGATGGAGTTAGCAAATTGTTTAAACAACAAAAAATATTTGCACCCATGGTTACTTTAACCTGGACACCGCGACAGTATTACCGGTTTGAACGACGACAAAAAATATATGTACGCTCGCCCTATCCTACCATGAAAGTGGAATTTTCAAGAGGTATAAAAGGTCTTTTAGGTAGCACATCAGAGTACAACAGACTAGAGTTCGATATTAGTCAAAACATTCAGCTAGACCTAATGAAATCATTCCAATATCATATAGGAATGGGATTCTATAGTAATCAAAAAACAGAGTATTTTGCCGACTTTGAATATTTTGCCAAACGAAACTTCCCCGATACATGGGACGACGGAATTGGTGGAGTCTTTAACTTGCTAGATAGAAGGTTTTATAATGCTTCCGATACATACATTCAAAATCACTTTATGTATGAGTCCCCATTTATGATTTTAAATTTAATTCCTGCAATATCAAAAGGAGTTATTACAGAAAGACTATACTTGAGCCACTTATACAACCCATACATCCGATCTTATACAGAGTTAGGATATGGCATTGGAAATAACTTTTTGAACGCTGCCCTTTTCGGTTCATTCCACAAACTTAAGTTTCATGAAGTAGGCTTTAAAGTCTCAATGAATATCTTCTAGAATTAGAAGTAGCCCTAGATTAAATTTCTTCTTCAAACAATGCTTTCACATTATCATTCCGCAATCTCATCTTCAACCACTCTTCAATCTTCTCTTTATCATCTTTTTTCAAAAATGGTTTCTCCACAAAAAATATCACTATAGGCATTTTTGCAGATTGCACCGAGTCGGAGTAGATATACGACTCTGCGTATGAACACGATAACACCTGAGAATATAAAGGTTTTATCTCTTTCAATATCATATTGCCCTTAGTAGGCAATTGCTGCAAGCTATCAAGCTTTTTTTCGGAAGACTGCAACATAAACTCCGTTGCATTTAGCTGTTTTGTCAAAACATCTTTCTCACTTTCAAAGCTTAAATTACTTTGTTCTAGTATAGAGATATTAGCACCAGAATTAATAACAATTTTTGAAGTGTCAATTTGATATACTAAAGCTTTGTTTTTAATGTTACTACGTGATTCTTCCAAAAGACCATAGCCAGAATATATA
Source organism: uncultured Dysgonomonadaceae bacterium (assembly GCA_964542545.1). Taxonomy (GTDB): domain Bacteria; phylum Bacteroidota; class Bacteroidia; order Bacteroidales; family Dysgonomonadaceae; genus UBA2632. Next base: position 5,399 of record CAZIUT010000062.1, read on the forward strand.
AGGTCGACACCTCTGCTAGTTAAGTTTATCTTGCTATCCAACAGATAAGTGCCTTCGGTTACCGATACCTCTTTCACAAAACGTTGTGCTCTTTCAGAAAACCTTTCATTCTGCACAAGTATATATCCAAAATAAACACTAGGCACAATCGTTATGGTTAGTATCAGTGATATATATTGATTAATTCTTTTCTTTCTGTCTGCTCCAATATCGGTGCGAATAGGGAAACGCAAAAACTGACACACAAACAGTGAAGCAACAGCAATAAATACCGTGTTGATAGTAAACAGATACAATGCACCAAAGAAAAAATTGAACTGCAAGGTAGCCAATCCATATCCAGCTGTGCAAATAGGAGGCATCAGTGCAGTGGCAATAGCCACACCAGGAATCACATTACCTTTGCGCTTTGTACTCATAGCTATAATACCTGCCAAACCACCAAACAAAGCAATGAGCACATCATAAATAGTAGGACTTGTTCTGGCCAATAACTCAGAATGAGCCGTACTTACAGGTGTAACAGCAAAATAAAGGGTGGAAGTTAATAAACTAGCACCTACTGCAAAGCTAAAGTTTTTTACTGCTTTTCGAAACAAAAAGAAATCGTAAGTTGCCAAACTATAACCCATCCCATTTATAGGACCCATCAAAGGCGAAATAAGCATAGCGCCTATTATTACGGCAATTGAGTTCATATTTAAACCAATAGATGCAACAACAATTGCAAAAATCAGAATCCAAAGGTTAGTGCCTTTAAAAACAACACCATTTTCAATCTCTTCGTGAATGAAGTTATAATCCTCCATTTCACTGCGCACATTAAAAAACGCAATAAATTCTGTAAGTTTCATAGCCTTGTTTATTAATTTTCGCAAATATAAGAATTAATCTCAATATTGTGTGATCTACTCACAGAACAAAAAATGCGACTATCACTCGAAAGTTCTAATCGCATTTAATAAAAAATTATCAAATAATGATTACTCTATAAAAGAACAACACTAAAACGTTTTATAATCTATCATTTAATCTGACTACCTACAACGTACCCTACAGCTAATCCTGCCACAGCTGCTGCAATAATAGCCAACTTCAAAGCTTTCATACCACCACCCATACTGTGGTCCCCAATGTACTTTCCGTAACTTCCTAACTCTTGTGTAATTTGAACTGCATTTTTAGCCATAGATATTATTATTAAATTCAACAATTAAGTCTGTTCGTTCTCTAATAGAATATTTTTTTAGTATGTTGTTATGCATAGCATTTTTTGCAATAACCAACTGTATTATATTATAAACGAGTAAGAATAGAAATTGTTTTGCAATAAATGTGCTTTAGTTTCATTTCTTTATTGAACACACCCTGATTTTTTAGAAGAGCACTGTGGATATTGATGTAATCATTTGAACCATCTTCATCCCCCCTTTACTACCAAAAAAAGCGACTAAAACCTTCAGGTTTAAGTCGCTTTACAAACACAATGAAATTAACAACAAGTGTAATTAGTAGTAACTGTAATTTCTATGTCTAATTATTTTAGCAGATTAGTCTCAGTCAGCCTATCCCCATCCAATAGGTACTCCTCATTAGAGTTCCACTCCAAACTATTCCTATAGCCATAATCTCTGCCATATCTTCTTTGCATGGTTTGCGATGATATCCGCTGTTGATATTCTAACAACTCCTCGCTCACCTCTAGTTTAGAACCACTAGGAACAAATATCTCTACCACTACAAACTGCTTGCGAAATCCCTGCTCTTTTGGTGTTTTAAAAAACTGAGGAATCCACAATACAGAGTCGTTCTGCTCCAATCTAAAATCAAACTCTTTTAAATTGGCTTTGGCCGTTTTATAATTCTTATCAAAGCTCAAGAATATAGTTTTCACATGAAACAGCGTATCCTTACTTGTCTTTATTCTCAAATCAATACTATTAAATAAGAGAGAATCTTCCTCAACATTGTAAAAAGGCAAACTGTTAAACTCATCATCTCCAAATCTATGCGATCCTATAATAAACTTACTTTTTCCAGGTGTAACACTAAAATAATCGAGCGGATAACGTGCCATATCTACATACAATTTATTGTTGCTAGGCGAAGTCAATTCAATATTAGTCTCTTGAAGACTCTCAATGCTAAACTTGCGTGTAATTTTAAACCCTAAGGTTAATCCAGCAACTATACCCACAAACCAAAACCCAGCAACAATAAAACCAATAACAGGTCTAGATTTTGCTTTCATCATTCGGCGTACTATCCATATAACTACCCCAGCAAAAGGAATTAGCAAAGTTAGCACTACAGATACCCACAGCAATGTATGTTCCATTCCTGGGCTTACAAACAAAGATTGTAGCGGTATAAACTTAGAACCAGCAAAAATTAATGTAAACAATGATATCATGAACCCAGCAACCACAATGCCAACAATACCGAAAAATAGTATCTTGAAAAAACCAATCAACAAATTCAAACAACCCGATCTTTCTACCTGTGTTGATGAGTATGTTGGGCTTTGCACTCCAACATGTGGAGGAGGAAGTGGTGGTGGTGGAGTTCTACTTTTCACAGAACTACTATCTCCATCTTCTTTATAATTTACCTCATTAACAGAAGCATCTGTTACACCTGCCCTAACAACGTCATTAACAGCAACACTTGCATTTCCTACATCAGCTCTATTATTTCTTGCATGTGCTATATTGCTGCTCATTGTAGCGCGTATCGATCGCAAATACTCTTCTTCGCCCATCATCTCCAACTTTTGCTTTACGGTTGTAGCCTTTGGTATTATAATCCAAAGAATAATATATATAGCTACAAACGACAGGTTTACGCTTGAACTAAAGTTAAAAGGAAAAGATGAGTTAAACATCATATGATTGAAAGCATTGAAAGGAATACGCACCACCCCAAACAAGTTAAATATAACGGGCAATAAGAAAATCAAACGTGGTATCCACGTATCTATCTTAAAGTAGGCTGCAATTCCTCCACATATACCAGCAATAAATCTATCATTTGGGTTGCGATAAAGTCGTTTGCTCAAATTATTTGGCAACTCTTTTCTAGGCAATACAACCCACATTACGATATATACCCAAAAGAGCAAACTAGATAAAAACACAAAACCTAATCGAACAAACACTGGATCTATTTTCAGGTAGTGCGCCAGCCCACTACATACACCACCCAATATTTTATCATTATCTTTTCTAAACAACTTCTTTCGTTCTGCATCATCTACAGGTGGCGGCACTTGTTCGTTTGCGTTGTAAGGGGGTGGTGGAGGCACCGTAGTGCTGTCATCCAACTCGCCAAACTCCGAGTCAAAATCCTCTATCCGTCCTATGGTACCAATCACAGAGGATACATCTTTATCCGTTATACATGCAATTCCATGTTTCAGCCTATTACCAAACAGCTCAGCAATCCGACTCTCAATATCGTTCACTATCTCAGCACCCTCAGCCTCGCGGCTAAAATACTCCTTCAGGCTCTCTATATACCGATTCAATAAATCGTAGGCTGTCTCTTCAATGGTTATCAATTGACCTTGAAAATTGATGTTGATTGTTTTTTTCATCTTCTATTTTTGTGTTGATATTATTTATAAATCGGACGAAGCAGTCTCTTCATTCACTATATCATTCTCTTCCTTTTTGGTTTTATTTACCAATATTTCTACACTATCGCTTAGTTCGCACCAAGTAGATTCCAATAGATTATAAAAATTAAAACCTTTGTCTGTTAGTGAAAAGTATTTCCTTGGAGGTCCCGTTGTGCTTTCAACCCATCTATAGCTAAGTATGTCGGCATTTTTTAGTCTATTCAAAAGCGGGTATAATGTACCCTCAAAAAGATGAATACCGGCACTTTTCACCTCCTCAATAATATCTCCAGGATACACTTCACCATTTTTTATAATAGAAAGAATGCAATATTCAAGCACGCCTTTCCGCATCTGACTTTGTATATTTTCGACTTTCATTGACGTAATATTATCTGTTAGAGTACAAAAATAAACAAAGCAAGGTATTATGCAATACAAAGTACTATATTTGTTTTGTTAATTAAGTTTATTTATCAATCGCAAAATAGCAATCAGACGATAACCCGTATAAACCTCAATTTATCATCTCTTTATCATCTCCTTTATAGTGAACGGTGAATAGCAAGTACTCTTCAAATCTCACCTCTTCGTTATTGACTCACTCATTTATAATTAACCAACTACTAATTAACAATTAAAATAATTATCTTCGCACCATGAAACTTAAAAAACAACCCCTACCCCTTATATTACTACTATTACTAATAGTAAAAACCACAGCCGGATATGGCCAATATGCCGAACCGTTGAATATTCCACCTGCCTTAAGTGCTGGTTTTGGTGAGCTTCGCAACAATCATTTCCACTCGGGAATCGATTTTAAAACCCAGTTAGCTGTAAACAAACCTGTATTTGCAGTAGCCGATGGCTATATCTCACGCATATCAGTATCTCCTGGCGGATATGGATTGGCGCTCTATCTCGATCATCCTGAACAGGGACACACTACTGTATATGGCCATCTCAACAGCTTCGCAAAACACATAACTCAATATGTAGAAGACAAGCAATACCAACAAGAAAGCTTCAGAGTGAACCTCTACATTGAGCCACACGAAATACCTGTTGCTAAGGGCGAGCAAATCGCATTAAGTGGAAA
>CAZIUT010000063.1:0-9481 GCA_964542545.1 uncultured Dysgonomonadaceae bacterium
CCCTTGTATATAAATCTTAGTAATACAATCAAAACCTCTTCCCAATAGAAATACCAATACGAGCATATATTTTAGATTCAATATAATCATCATCATAATTGAAGTTGCGTCCTGCACCTGAAAATATTTCTCCTGTCCAGTTATTTCTTGAAAGATATTTCCAGCCAAATGCCAATCCCATACCTCCGGTAACCATGTTTTTTACAAATGTGTAACGACCACTATAATCTTCCATGTAATTGTAAGAGTAAATATCTAATGAACCGACTGCACCATTTGCTTCAAGAAAAAAACCAGTAGCGGGGGCTCTCATTCCTCTACTACGGAACCATGACCAATCGCCAAAGTACCATCGCAAAAAGGGTGTAGCTTTAAATTTATATCCATCACTATCTTTAGTGTCGAAACCATAACCAACAGCAGCTCCAACACTCATGTCTTCGCTGAGCAAATACTCATAAGTTACTTCGGGAAAAGCAAAGAAAACACTCGATCCAAGATTAAGTTTCAGTTCGTGGCGATGTGTCAACTCCAAATCTTCTTGTGCCTGTAGGCACACAGCATTGGATAAAAAAAGAATGCACAAAACAATGAATACTTTTCGCATAATAGATAGTTTTTTATTATAAACGAATAATTGAGTTCTTTATCTGTAAGACGTAAAAAAAAGTAAATAGTTGCATTGAACTAATGAATATAATTGAATATATTTTTACACATGTTAACGCAGAGCTCTACGGGGTCATGTGTGTTTAGTAAAAAACAGATTGGATAACTTTGGGTTGTATCTCTCACTATTACAGACATCCAAAAACATTTAATCTTTGGTGTTTTGTGTTATTTCTGATGTTTTGCTAGTTTTTTGTTGAATCTACGAATCAATATTTTAAAAAGAATGAGTTGATTGTCAAATCCACGATGCAAGATTCAAAAAACAAGCATTAAACTTCAAATCTACGACGCAAGATTGGAAAAATAAGGGTTGAATTTAAAATCCCCGACGCAAGATTAGAAAAATAAGCGTTGAATTTCGAAACTACGACTCAAGATTGAAAAAACAAGGGTTGATTTTCGAATCTACGCGATGACAAATACTTTCCCTCAAATCTATTTATAGTAGCTGTTTTAATTTATATTGAGACTTCAACTCCTCCAGTTCTGTTTTATTAATCAGATCAACAGCAAGCATCCATTGTATATTATCCATAAAATGCTCTTCGCTCAAATCGAAGTTAATCAGCATTTCTTTCTTTTTATTGTTTGCAATGTTTATTAAATGATTAGCAAATTCAACTGCTTTTTCTTCGCTTGGTTTAGTTCTAAAAAGACGAATTTCTTTATTGCCATTCACAATTACAATGTCGTCCTTATTAGGTACTAAAAGTCCAATAATTGAAATAACTCCCCATATTACTACGTTCACTAATATACCACCAGGTTCTGTAGGGTTTCCAAAAAAATAATATCCCAAACAAAAAAGAGTTATAAGGCTTGTTATTACAAAAAATATTTTCCCTGTAATTACATTGTCTGCTTCATACTGAATTTCGTTTCCAACATCGTTGATTTTGACTCTATATTTTAATTTGTCTCTCATTGAGTTGTATTCAACTTCAATAAACTCTGAGTTTGGGTCAATTTTATAGAACCGGGTTTGAAATCCTTTTCTTTGTTTTATTTCTTCCATTATATTGTAAAAAAATGTATCTAACGAGTTATCATCGTTGCAATAATTTTCCAAACTTAATTCTTAAACTAAACACAAAGGCATTGGTCAGAGACCAGCGCCAGCCAAACAACCATTCTTTAAAAATAATACCCTACAGACAAATTACCTGTCCACATTTTTATGGTTGGTTTGCCCACTCCTAAAATTTCCATTCCTGCCATATTATTGAGCACTTTTCTAAATCCTACTCCAACAACAAGTCTATCCAGTTCAATGCCCGCTTCAACTGCCACACCCATATTATAACGTTGTTGCATATAAATATTGGTCTCAATTTCGTCCATTATTTGAATTTTAGGATCAAACAAACTCCATTTTACTTTCATCGATTCGCCTTCTGCTTTCATTTTCATGTGTTGGTCGGCATTAGGAGTGAGAGAAGCAAATGCTCCTGCCATGGCATAAAGTTTAATACTGTTAGTCAACATAAATTTTGTTTTCAAGTACAATGGTATCTGAAAAGTATTCATATTTACATGTCCTTCCAATGAAACCCCTTCGGGTATTTCCATTCCTTGCAAATATTTCTTGGAATCGATATTAGCACCGCTATTAATATACATCAATTCGGTGTGTAGTCCGAAATGTTGGCTAAACATATATTCAGCCATCAACCCAGCGTGGAATCCTATACGTGGCTTGTATAGCTCTAACTCTAAGCTCTGGAAATTCATATCAATGTTTGAAAGGTTTCCCCCTGCTTTGATGCCAGCTCTGAATTGAGCTTGAGATGTTGTTGCTATTATTAATAGCAACAAAACTGTTAATGTGATTTTTCTCATATTATTTTTCAGATTAATTGATTTATGATTACCAACTACGAAAACTTAAACACACAGATGCAGTGAAGCTCGATATATTCATAGTCTCATCTGATTTCACTTTCTGGCCTTCAAAGTTCATGGAGTCGATAGTACCCGTTATTTGAGATAGTTTAAGCCCCAAGCCCATTTTGTTTTTCAATTTATATTCTCCTCCCAAAGTTACATTAGCACCAAAAGTAGTTTGATTGCCCTTACCCTCTATTCCGTTAACGGTAATGTTGTTCATAAAAAACAAAGGACCAACCCCTAATGAAGCAGTCAATAGAAACTTGCTTGTCTCCAGCCTTGTTGCAAATGAAGGTCCCACATATACAATACGTTGTGTCTCTTCATAATTGTTTATGTTTCCGTCAAAACCATCGATTGTGAATCCACCCCCCGATGTGGAAGATGAATATGTATTGGCGTTGAACCCAATACCCCATGTTTCTTTGAAAAAATATTGCCCCTCAGCATCAATAGCAAATCCGTGACGCAAGTTACTGCTCATGTCATCGACAGTTTTATTGCCTGTTTTGAGGACCGATCCTGACCTCATAGCATACCCACCGCCCAATGCAATGCGTAAATCTTTGTGTTTTACATTTTCTTCGTATTCCACTTCACGCTGTGGAATAGCATCATTTATTTGAGAAAAAACAGGCAAACAGTATAGCGTGACCATTGTTACAAGAACAAGAAAGATGATGTTTGTTTTCATACTCATATTTTTTTGTTGTTAAATTTACTCCAAAAAGCTCCTCTCCTATCTTTCACCCCTAAATCCCCCCTAAAGAGGACTTTCGATGGCGCAAGTCTCTGACTTGTGCCTTAACTCACAAGGGTAAAGAAAGCCTAGTTATCAGCCATAGAGAGTTTTTAAAGAGGACTCAGTTTGTTAAATGATTTATTACTTTTCCTTCTTTTTCTTTCTAATTTCCACCACCTTTGGGCGAATGGTATCGTTGGTAGCTTCTTCAATTACAAAGAAATCGGCAACCAAAGTAGCAGGATCTGTGATGGGCATAATGGTGTACACTTTGCCTTTCTCAGCCTCGAAAGTGAGTTTATAGTGGGTGTGTGGATTGTTGGATTCGGCAACAGATGCGCCAATTGCTCCAAACATCATGCCAGCCATAGCGGCTTTATCATCCCATTGACGAAAATGACGTATTTCAATGGTTCTTTCACCCGGAACAACATCGGTGTGCTTGGGATATCCCTTCATGTAAGTTCCCACCGACACAGAATCAACCTTGATAAGCAATGCCGACTCAGAAGTGTTTTTCTTCTTTATCTTCAGCTTGTGGTCTCCCTGTCTTACACGAGCAACTTCGCTAGAGGTGAGCTTTTCACCCTTATAACCTTTGGTGCTTCCGCAACCAGCTATTACAATTATCCCTGCAAGAATAAATGCGCAAAAAACATTAGTTTTTAGTTTCATCGATTAGCAAAATGTGTTAGTTAATGTTTACGATATTTTATTTTAATTGACAGCGTAAATGTATTTCAATAAAAGTTATAAAACAATAGTTGATGAATAAATTAATACAATTAATTTCACACCTAACATATTGATGGGGGGCAAGTTATACTGATAAAGCGATTGTTTAATTTAGCATATCATTATATGCTAAACATAAAAAGGTTTCAAATCGAAAGTAGATAAATAAAACGTGAATAGTGCGGGTCAATACAAAAATCTATACTCAGGCTGTAAAACAACAAATTAGCAAGAAACCACTCAATCTGCATCGCTATATTCTAAATATTGTGTAGTTTTGTCAATATATCAGACCTCACTCTATTTAAATTTCACCTCACATCAATATTCACCTAATAGAAGGACAATAAATAATTAAACAATATGAGCTTCAAGTTTAAAATTGATCTTCTCCTAAAAGTAATCATAGCTATTGTTGCTGGTATATTAGCATCAATGTTTTTCCCCATGTGGGGTGTGAGGATATTTGTTACTATCTCGTCTATATTCTCTGATTTCCTCTCCTTCATCATCCCTCTTATTATATTGGGGCTGGTTGCTCCTGGTATAGCCGATTTAGGAAAAGGTGCAGGTAAACTATTGGCTATAACAGCCTTGATTGCTTATGGCTCTACAATTGTGGCTGGGCTGTTCTCCTATTTCACTACTCAATGGTCGCTACCCTTGCTGTTATCTGCCGAAGAACTTACAAGCGGAAGCAATCTTAATTTCGAAGAAACTGTAACATCTTTCTTTAGTGTAGAAATGCCTCCACTTATGGGTGTAACCACTGCGCTGGTTTTGGCATTTGTTATTGGATTGGGTGTGGCAGCTATCGATGGAGACAAAACAAAAGCTCTTTTGCAAGAATTTCGTGATATCATCATCCTCATCATTGAGAAAGCAATCATTCCCCTACTCCCTCTCTTTATTTTTGGAATCTTTATTAAGATAGGTGCTGAAGGTCAAGTGGCTATTGTGCTGGGATTGTTCTTTAAAGTAATTCTTGTAATATTTGTTATGCATGTAGTGTGGCTATTGTTTCAGTTTATTACTGCAGGAGCCATTACCAAAAAGAACCCACTTAAAGCACTCATCACCATGTTGCCAGCCTATATGACAGCATTGGGTACTCAATCATCAGCGGCTACTATTCCTGTAACGCTTATGCAGACAAAAAAGAATGGAGTGGACGAAGATGTGGCCGATTTTGTGATTCCGCTTTGTGCCACTATCCACCTTTCGGGCAGCATGCTCAAAATTGTAGCTTGCGCTTATGCTGTTATGTTTATGACGGGAATGGATGCTGGTTTTGAGCTGTTCTTCAGCTTTATTATGATGCTGGGCATTACAATGATTGCAGCACCAGGTGTGCCAGGAGGAGCAATTATGGCTGCAGTGGCTCTGTTGCAATCTATGCTTGGGTTTGATGAAACGCTGATTGGACTAATGATTGCTCTCTATATAACCATGGATAGCTTTGGCACTGCTTGTAATATAACAGGCGATGGGGCTATTGCAATGGTTATGAATAAAATTAACAGGCGATTGAAGAGGAAGAAGGAAGTGGTTGCAGGGGAGTAGATTTTAAAAGATTGACAAAAGACTACAAATAAAACTCAGTATTCATCAACTGTATCAATCCACACCTTGAACATTCAAGGCAACCCTATAAATAGATTTTCTAGCAGTTATAAAAAGCTCATTCCGTTCTTTTCCACCAAAACAAAGATTTGACGGTTGTTTAGGTATTTCAATAGACTCTAGCAACACACCATCAGCCGAGAAAATATCAACAGCTTGCTTACCATTAGTTGTTAAATAAACATTTCCTTGTTTATCTAATGTCATGCCATCACAACCCACTGCAACAAAAAGTGTTTTATCGGTCAAAGAGCCATCTTCATGAATAGAATATTTGAAAGTTTTCTCGCCTTGAGAATCTGTTACATAAAGCGTTTTACCATCAGGAGTTCCAATCAAGCCATTAGGTTTCTCCAAATCATCAATCACTCTAATTACTGATTCACGATTAGGTGTAATGTAATATACATGCATCCCATCCTGAGGTAGAATGCTCTCATCACCTCCATATTTTGGATCGGTAAAATAAACCCCACCTTTTCCATCGGGCCATAAATCATTTGGTTGATTAAATCTCTTTCCATCATATTCAGTAGCAATTGCTTTATAATCACCATCAGTACTTATTGAAGTAATCTGACCCTTCTCACCCTCACAAACCAATAAATTATCGTCCTTGTCAAAATATAAACCATTTGCTCTACCACTGTTTATTCTGAAAGTATCAAGTTGATTTTCTGTTGTCCAAATCAATATCATGTGCTGAGGAATATTCGTAAAGTAAACATTGCCTTCTGCATCAACTGCAGGACCTTCTGTAAAGTCGAAAGCACTAGACAGTTCTTCTACTTCTGAAACTTGAAATGTTTTTTTTTGATTTTCGTTCTTTACAGTTTTATCTTCCGATGATCTATTTACACATGATGTGAGTGTAAATGTAATTAATAAAAGTATAACATTTTTCATAGCTATGTTTATTAGTTTGTAATACATGACCTATATCTTAATTAAAACGACCTGTGTATTAAAAAAGTTCAATATATTAAATAAGATGAAATTTTCGGATATGGTATTTCAAAACCAAAAGGCAGCTTATGACAATAATAAGCCCTTTGTCGCATTTCAGCAAGAATCGCCGCCTCAATTTAACATTAATAAAACCTCTTCTACTCCATTTAAACTTAAAATTTACCCATCTTTGCACTAAAACAAAGAATTGTGAATTATAAAGATAAAGAACTAATTATATTTGATTTAGATGGCACACTAATTGATAGTGGCCCCGATCTCACATTGGCTGTCAACATTATGCTGTCGCATTACGATATTGACCCTTTACCTATAGAAGATACATCGTCCTTTATAGGCAATGGTGCAAAAATATTGGTGGAGCGTGCATTGCACCATACTATGCAACCAGAGGATATTACCAAAAAGCGTTTTGACGAGGCCTTTCAAATTTTCTTTACTGCCTATAGAGATAATTTGAGTGTTGACACATATCTCTATCCAGGCGTACTGGAAACATTGGAATACCTTGACAATAAAGGATATAAGATGACGATATGCACCAATAAACCTTTTGAGTTTATTGAGCCCATATTGAGGGAGTTGGGCGTTAATCAATACTTTGCAACTTGGGTGGGTGCAGACTCTTTGCCAAAGCAAAAACCCGATCCTGCTCCCCTCTTACACCTTGCAAAAGTAATGAACAAGACTATAGACAAGTGCATAATGGTAGGAGACTCTAAAAATGATATCAAAGCTGCTAAAAATGCAGAGATGGAAAGTGTTGGGGTGAGTTACGGATACAACTACAACGAGCATATCTCTGATTACAACCCCAACAAAGTGGTGGATAATTTTGCAGAACTACAAGAGCTATTTTAAAATGAATAAAGTATATAGTGTTGGCATCATTGGTGGCGGCGTTTCTGGTGTGGTGATAGCATTACAACTAGCCGAATTGGGAATTGACAATGTTTTATTTGAACAAAAAGAAAACGTTGTAAACGGTCCTCCATTCTGCCATCTTCATGCTGGAGGAAACTTATATCCAGATATATCGGACGAGCAATGTCGTGTATTAATGAAACAATCAATAGAAATGGCGCGTCTTTTCCCTCAATCAATTGATGAAAGACCAACATTTATATCTGTTCCAAAAACCGAGAGCTATCAGGTAGATCATATTGAAGACCGATTGAATATGTTGGTTGATTACTATAAAAAACTAATTAAGGAGGATTCATCTAATGAAGTTTTAGGAGCTCCTGAAGATTATTATAAAATATACAGTGAAGAAGATTTAGAAAACCTAGCAAAACAACCCACCGTTGAACGTCCCAACTCTCCAGACGAATGGATGGGCAATGCTGCGAAATTAGTTGACTATAAACAATTAAAAATGCCTGTAGTATTGGTTCAAGAATATGGTTGGAACTTGTTTAGACTGGGTGCTCAAGCTCAATTAGCGTTAAATAAGACGGATAAATGCACATTGAAATTAAATACTGAAGTTGAGAATATTAAAGATGTGCGTAATCAAGATTTAGGCTATAATTGGGAAATACAAACAAAAAGAACTGTTTATAAAGTAGATTACTTGGTAAACTCTTGCGGCTTTAGAACTGGCAAATTTGACGATTGCTTACATTTGAATGTAAAACGCTTGGTAGAATTTAAGGCTGCTTATGTTTCAGAGTGGACAACAACAACAACGGGTCTCATTCCAGAGCTTATTTTCCATGGTAAGCGTGGCACATCCCATGGTATGGCACAACTAACACCTTATTGTGATGACTATTATCAAATTCATGGAATGACTGAAGAGATTACACTGTTTAAAAATGGTTTGGTAAAATCTAAAGACAATAAAGCACAACCTGAATTTAATGAAGATATACAACAGAAAATAAATCATGGTTGGACAAAAGATGAAATGGAAAATAGAACTGAAAATGCTATTAATTATATAGCTAAGTTTGTTCCATCGTTCAAATCAGCAACTGTTGGTGGCCCACCTTTGTGTGGTGCACAACAAATACCAGGCGATGATGTGAACTTAAGGGTAGGTGAAGTTAGTTTTCCAACTAAACACTATGCGCGCAGCGAAATCATTAAAGCTTCATCTGCACTCACTGTTGCCAATCAAATTATAGATAAAATTCAGGAAGAAAAGGTTATTTCTTCTATTGCCGAAAAGCCATTTGGCAACTCTCTATTAGATAGCGTGTCTAAAAATGAGATTGATAAATTAGCCGCTGAGTTTGCTGAGGTTCGTGGATACCCCAAAGCTCTTTCTCGATTGGTTATAGAGAGGAAGTAGTTTTTTTAGAGCACTTCTTATTATTTTGCTCTAAACCGTTAGCAATAAAAACAAATTACATTATTTGCATATCGTTTGCAATAATACAAAAATAAAATAAACAACAAATTATAAAACAAAACATTGTATTGAATTATGGGAGCAGGAAAAGTATTTAAAAAATTCCCTAAAACTTTTTGGGTAGCTAATAGCATTGAGCTGTTTGAACGTTGGGCATGGTATGGATTTTTCATGTTATTTGCCAATTATCTAACAGGATCTTCAGATATGGGAGGATTAGAACTATCTCAAGCAGAGAAAGGACATATAATGGGAATTGGAACGGCTTTTCTCTACTTCTTGCCGGTTCTCACTGGCTCTATTGCCGATAAGATTGGTTATAAGAAGATGTTGTTTATATCATTTGTTATATACACCTCTGCTTTTATTGCAATGCCCATGTTCAACTCTTTTTGGGGAGTATTTGCTGTCTATCTATACTTAGCATTGGGTGCAGCACTCTTCAAACCAGTAATTTCTGCAACAATTGCTAAAACCACTACCAATGAAACATC
>CAZIUT010000064.1:0-9479 GCA_964542545.1 uncultured Dysgonomonadaceae bacterium
CTTGCATTTTGGCCCATCTCCTTGAACCTTCTAGTGTAATTTCTTGAGGAGTGCGAACACCTGCAACTACGTCTTCGCCTTGAGCATTAATTAAATACTCCCCATTGAAAATATCTTCTCCTGTTGCGGCATCGCGTGTAAATGCAACGCCTGTTGCAGATGTATTGCCCATATTGCCATAAACCATGGCTTGAACATTCACTGCTGTGCCCCACTCATCGGGGAAGTTGTTCATTTTTCGGTATAAGATGGCCCTATCATTCATCCAACTATCAAATACTGCGCAAACAGCACCCCAGAGTTGCTCCCATGGAGAATCGGGGAAATCATGTCCTGTTTGATCTTTTACAGCTTGCTTGAAGTCTTTTATCATAACTTTCAAATCTTCCACTGTTAGTTCAGAATCTAACTCAATACCTTTTTCCTCTTTTACTGTCTCCATTATTTCTTCAAATGGATCTCTGTCGTCTTTGTTTTCTGGTTTCATTCCTAAAACAACGCCACCATACATTTGAATAAATCTGCGATAGGAGTCCCAAGCAAACCACTCATTGCCCGATTTCTTGGCAATACCTTCTACTGCATCATCGTTTAGCCCAAGGTTTAAAACCGTGTCCATCATTCCTGGCATTGAAACACGGGCACCCGAACGAACAGATACTAAACAAGGGTTTTCTTTGTCTCCAAATTTCGTTCCTGTAAGATTTTCAACAAACTCAATAGATTTCTCTACTTCATCTCTCAAGAGGTCGATAACAGCATTTTTTCCTAAATTGTTATATTCTGCACTCACTTCAGTTGTGATAGTAAACCCTGGAGGAACGGGTACACCAATTAAATTCATCTCGGCAAGATTGGCACCTTTACCACCAAGCAGACTTTTCATGTCGGCCCTGCCCTCTGCAATTCCATTTCCAAAGTTGTAAACTCTTTTTTTATTCATCACTCTTTTCTTTAGATTTATTTTTTAGTTAATCTTATTTGGTATATTCTGCAAGCATGTGTGTGAATTCAGTTTATTCTTTCGTCATTCTAGTATTATCTAAAAACATATTATCACTCAAATCATTAACTGATAGTGTAGTATCGTTATTATTCTTACCCAATGATATTTGGTATAACTGAATAGGTATAGGCGACATTTTTCCGCTTAAATTCACAAAACCATTTAATGAGATTATAGTGTCTTGTTCTATGTGCTTTAAGATAGGAAAACTATAAGATTTGTTCTCCTCTAATTTAGATGTTTGATATAAGGTAGTGTCAGCATACTTAATTGTCAGCATGCTTTTTAATGAGTTTGAATTATGAGGGAATGCTCCTAGCACTTTCAGGCTGAAGAATATTGTGTCTGTGTCCACAAACTTTTCAGTTAGTTGTAGGGAGTCAAGTTTAAATTTAAATCCTCTATCACAGCCCAATCCAGCTATATGTAAGTTTTGGGGGATATAATTGTCGGGTTTTGGTTCAAACCTCTTTCTACTATTGGCTTGAGTTAGTTGCAAGTTTAACTTTTCTACTACATCTTGATTGCGCTTTAAACGCGCCTTTACAGAGTCGTTTATTTGTAAGTATTGGTCGATATTATCAGAATACCACAACAGAGAAGTATCCCATCTGGCTTCGGATATCTTGTGTTTTTTGAGTACTTGATTAATTAATGCTTCTTTTTTTTCAGGAAGGTTGTACTCTTGATATTCATTGTCTATTATAGCTTCGGCAATGTACATGTCGTACATTACATTTTCCATTTTTTTTCGTGGCATTACTTCGCTCGGACGGTTTTGACAAGATAAAACCATCGTTGTGAGAATAATATAAAATAGATATTTGAATAGTTTATCCATTCATTTTGTTTGTTGCCTTTTGCTTTTCATTTGCTGATTCCAATGACTTGGTGAGTGCTTTGCGATAAAACAATATTAGCAATGCAACTCCCACGGAAATAGAAGCATCGGCTAGGTTAAAGATAAAACGGAAAAACAGTATTTCTTTTCCTCCCCAAATTGGCACCCAATTGGGCAAATTGGTTTCGATGATAGGGAAGTAGAGCATGTCTACTACTTTTCCATGAAGCCAAGATGAATATCCATAACCAATGGGTACAAAGTTTGCTACATGTCCTGGATAACTTGCACTGAATATTTCTCCATAGAATACACTATCGATAATATTGCCGAATGCACCAGCTAAAATCATCGATATGCATACTATGAAACCAATTTTGTAGTTTTGTCTTATAATCTTGATTAAGTAGACTCCAATAAAAGCAACTGCTATAATTCTGAATACTGAAAGGAACACCTTTCCAATGGCTTCAATACCGAATGCCATTCCATTGTTTTCAACAAAATATATTTTAAACCATTTTGTTATCTCAATCGTGTCGTACAAAGCCATGTTTGTTTTGACCCATATTTTTGAGACCTGATCTATAATAAGAATAAGAATTATAACTAAAACTGCAATAAGTCCCTTAGGTATTTTTTCTCTCATAGGTTTCGATGCTTTCCGGTCGCTATCTTCTTGATTGTCCCTCTTTTGCTTCAATACTTAATGTTGCATGCGGCACTGCACGCAGGCGCTCTTTTGGAATTAGCTTTCCAGTTTCGCGACATATCCCATAAGTTTTATTTTCAATACGAATTAATGCAGCTTGTAAGTTTTGTATAAACTTCATTTGGCGTTGGGCCAAACGTCCAGCATCTTCCTTAGAAAGTGTAGATGCTCCTTCTTCCATATTTTTGAATGTTGGTGAGGTGTCTTCAGTGTCGTTCTCGTTTGCATTCATAACTGTTGCACGCAAATTCTCAAACTCACCTTTCGCAGCTTCCATTTTCTTCAGTATAATACTTTTAAATTCCTCCAATTCAATATCCGAATATCTTGTTTTTTCTTTCATAATCAAAATGTTTTATTGTGTTATTCAAACTGTGTCACTACGTTTTTGTAATTCATCGTGTTAATGATAGTGTGAGTTTTGCAAATTTAGCAATAAACGTGTTATAATCAGCACATTTAACATTAATTCTTTTCTATGCTGATGGTTATAATCTCATCATTCACATTAACCTCAACATCTAAGGTTTCTTCAGTAATAGTTAGTGAATCAGCTAGTACTTGAGCCTTTATGTAATCAGAGAACTCTTCAATTGCAGAGTTTAGTTTGTTATTAGATGATATTGTAATATCTATTCTATCAGTAATTTCAAAGTCTTGTGCTTTACGCATGTTCTGAATTCTATTTACAAACTCTCTTGCTATTCCTTCTTTTACTAAATCTTCGGTAAGATCGATGTCGAGAGCTACAGTTAGTTTATCTTGATTTGCAACTAACCATCCTGGTATATCTTCCGATATTATTTCGGTGTCGGACAAGTCAATTGTTACATTCTCATTATTTACAACTAAGCTGAAACTTCCTTCTTTCTCTAGTTTTGCAATATCTTCTTGAGACATCTCTTGTATTGCAACAGCCAATTGCTTCATTATCTTGCCGTATCGTGGTCCAAGCTTCTTAAAGTCGGGCCTAATACGTTTTACAAGTATGGCATTTGTTGAATCAACAAAGTTAAGCTCTTTTACATTCACCTCATTTAGTATAAGTGACATAACTGCTTCTATATTTTGCTTTTGCTGCTCATCAGTATAAGGAATCATTATTTGAGACAATGGTTGTCGCACTTTTATATTTACCTTTCTGCGCAATGCTAACACAATTGACGATGTAGTTTGTGCTAAATACATCTGCTCTTCCAATACTTTGTCTATAACATCTTCTTCAACGGCTGGGAAGTCTGTCAAATGCACCGATTCAAAATCTTCATGACCCGTTACAGAAATTAAATCTAGGTAGAGCTTATCTGCGTAGAATGGAGCTATAGGCGCCATTAGTTTAGACACTGTTAGTAAACACTTATAGAGCGTTTGGTAGGCAGATAGTTTATCATCTGTCATGCCACCACCCCAAAAGCGTTTTCTGTTTAATCTAACATACCAGTTGCTCAGGTTATCGTTTACAAAACTAGCTATGGCACGTCCTGCGCGCATAGGTTCGTAGTTTGTGTAAGCTTCGTCAACTTCTTTTACCAATGAATTCAGTAACGATATAACCCATCTATCAATTTCGGGTCTTTTATTGAGTGCTATCTCTGGTTCTTTTCCGCTGAAGTTATCAACATTAGCATAAAGCGTAAAGAAAGAATATGTGTTGTAGAGCGTTCCAAAATATTTGCGTCGCGCCTCTTCCACTCCTTCTATATCAAACTTTAGGTTGTCCCATGGTGCAGCATTTGTTATCATGTACCATCTTAGTGGGTCTGAACCATGCTTCTCTATTGTTTCAAAAGGATCTACAGCATTTCCCAAACGTTTAGACATTTTGTTTCCACTTTTGTCTAATACCAACCCGTTGGATATTACATTTTTAAATGCAACACTGTCTTTTATCATTGTAGAAATAGCATGTAGTGTGAAGAACCATCCACGTGTTTGGTCAACACCTTCTGCTATAAAATCAGCAGGATATACTTTGTTGAAATCTTCTTCTGAAATGTGTGGATAGAAAAACTGTGCAAAGGGCATCGCTCCTGAATCAAACCAAACATCTATAAGGTCTAGTTCGCGTTTCATGGGCTTGCCACTTTCCGACACAAGTATAATATCATCGGCATAAGGGCGATGTAGGTCTATTTTATCAAAGTCAATGTTTTTGCAATCAGCAAGATTAATGTCAGGCCAAGGAAGTTCGGTCATCACACCCGCATCAACTGCAAGTTTCATCTCATTGCAAAGTTCTTCAACTGAACCAATACATTTTTCTTCTTTCCCATCTTCAGTACGCCATATTGGCAGTGGAGTTCCCCAATATCTGCTTCGGCTCAAGTTCCAATCTTGTAGATTCTCTAACCATTTACCAAAGCGTCCTGTACCTGTAGACTGTGGTTTCCAGTTGATAGTGTTGTTCAATTCTATCATGCGCTCTTTGCAAGCGGTAGTTTTAATGAACCAGCTATCAAGAGGGTAGTAAAGTATAGGCTTGTCTGTACGCCAACAGTGTGGATAGTTGTGGACTTGTCTTTCGATGCGGAAAGCTCTATTCTGCAATTTCAACATTACAGATAGGTCAACATCTAAGGTGTCGTCTTTTTCAGTCAACTCTTCATCGTAGGAGTTTTTCACAAACCTTCCAGCATATTTGCTGTAAAGCTCTGTATCTATATTTTCTTCAACAAACTTATCATCTAGTTCGTCTAATTCGAAGTATTTTCCACTCAAATCTACCATCGGACGTTTGTTACCATCCTTATCTAATAGTGTAAGGCCTGGCTCGCCGTGCTCCTTGCCTACTCGTGCGTCATCTGCTCCAAAAGTTGGAGCAATGTGTACTATACCTGTACCATCTTCAACAGTTACAAAATCTGCAGTAATTACTTTGAAAGCATTTTCCGAAGCTTTCACCCACGGAATCAACTGTTCATATTCCAAGCCTGCAAGTTCGCTTCCTTTCCACACTTTATCTAACACACGATAAGGCGTTTTTCTGTCACCCTCTTTATAGTTTTCTAATGATAGTGAAGCATCCTTTTCAGAGAAGTAGGCATGTAGCAAACTCTTTGCAAGCAAAACTGTCATTGGCTTGCCTGTGTATTGATTATATGTTTGAACAGCAACATACTCTATGTTAGGCCCAACTGCCAACAGGGTGTTGGAAGGGAGTGTCCATGGAGTGGTAGTCCATGCCAATAGGAATGGGTCGCCAAACTTAGTAAGCTCTTCAAAAGGGTTTTTTATTTTAAATTGAGCTGTGCAAGTAGTGTCTGTAACATCTTTGTAGCAGCCGGGTTGGTTCAACTCGTGTGTGCTAAGACCTGTTCCTGCAGCAGGAGAGTAGGGTTGTATGCTATATCCTTTATACAACAAATCTTTTTTGTACAACTCTTTAAGGAGATACCAAATAGACTCTATGTAGCGATTATCGTATGTAACATAGGGGTCAGACATATCTACCCAATAGCCCATAATGCGTGTCAACTCTTCCCACTCTTTGGTGTATTTCATTACCTCTACACGGCAGGCCTTGTTGTATTCGTCAACAGAAATCTTAGTTCCTATATCTTCTTTGGTTATACCAAGCGATTTTTCAACGCTTAGTTCCACAGGCAGTCCATGCGTATCCCATCCAGCCTTTCGGTTTACCAAAAAGCCTTTCATGGTTTTGTATCTGCAAAATATATCTTTTATAGAACGTGCAATTACGTGGTGAATGCCAGGCATACCATTAGCAGACGGCGGTCCCTCGTAAAATACATATTCGGGTTTACCCTCTCGGGTTGACAAGCTTTTGTGGAAGATATCTTGTGTATCCCACTTTTCAAGCATCTCTTTGTTTATCGCAGATAAATCAAGTTCGTTATATTCAGGAAACTTATTACTCATTTTCAGTCAATTTATACCTTATGTAAAATAGAGTGCAAAGGTAACAATTTTTTGATAATTGAAAATGGTAATCACTCAATAAGAGAGAAGATTGACAGTGAATAATGCTGCTTGCAATGTATATTATTAAAAAAGAAGTCCTTCATTTGCTATATCTATGGCATGTAAACGTATACATTTATATAGTTGTCACACTATTTTGTTGACTATTTACGCATTTACAATGAAATAAAAACTTGCAGGGCCTGTTAATCACATAAATGTAGCAGCGTAAGGAAAGGTGTGTGTTGCCCTACAAAAGCCATAACTTGTTAAGTGAGATGCTTTCGTACCATGCAAAAGCTGCAACTTGTTAAAGGGGTGCTTTTTCACACTCTGAAAGACAATACTTGTTAAAGAGGGTGCTTTTGTAGCATACAAAAGTGCAAACTTGGCAAAAATATAAGTTGCCGACCCTACAAAACAATTAAAGTTATTAGATAAGGTTGTTTGTGAGCGCAGATTGAACGATAAGCCTAAGAAGAAATAAAGTTATTTTGTATTATTCATCACCTTTTCTACATTAATGGTGGAGTAAACAATATACTCCATTTCTTTTTTTTTTGTGACATTCATTTATCAGTCTTGTTTGTTTTTATTATATCCCTGAGCGTAGTCGAAGGGCGGTTATTGAGCTTGCCGATATACATGTATTTGCTACGTAGCAAGCACCTTAAAACAATCTGTTATATTGGCGGAACTCTACCCTTTGCATCTACAGAAAAGCTAAAAATGTGTTTATTGCGAGTTGTATGCTCTATTTTTTCTTTTTAAAATACCCGTCTCTTGGCAGCAAATGGTCTAAATTAGCTACACCATATACCACAATTGCTGTTACAATAGAGGCATGGTCCATATACTCTGTAGGACATTTCTCGTAGGTGTCGCGTGTTGTGTGCCATATTTCTTGATAACTAAAGTCGTGTCCACAAATATCTTCAGTGTTTAGGTATACAACTGGAACTCCTGCAGCCAGAAAAGCACCTGCGTCTGTTTCTGAGCCAAAAGCAGGTCTGTTGCGAGGGGGGGCTGCATTTACTTTGAAAGGAAATGTAGGATTGATATCATTGATAGGTGCACATATTTTCTCAAAGTCTGCCAACATAGCTTGTGGAACAGATACAGATGTGGGAACAGTGGGTGCTCCATCGCGATTGAACATTGCAGATACATTATTTAGTTTGTCTGGATTATCTTTCAGCCATGCAGTAGAGCCCAACAAGCCAAACTCTTCGCCCGACCATAATGTGACAAGTATTGAGCGCTTTGGCTTGCCGCCAGCTTTCATAATTAGCCGAGCGGCCTCCATTGATGGGGCTACACCCGAACCATTGTCTGTAGCACCAGTGGCAACATCATAGGAGTCTAAATGACCACCCATAACCACATATTCGTCAGGAAACTCTGTGCCTTTTATAACCCCAATTACAGTGTGGTAGGGTATAGGACCCATTCTAAAATGATTGCGTATATTAAACTCTAGCTGAAGGTATTCTCGCTCTTTTACCATTTGCTCAATTTTGGCATATTGATGTTCATTCAACTTTATATCTGGAATTTTAGGAAGGTTGTTCCAACTCATATTGTCAATGTTTTGGCGGTCATAAAGAGCAGTTATTGGCACTGGACTCGATTGAATAATACCCAAAATACCTGCTTCAACCATTTGGCTATAAAAAAGAGCAGGCTCCTCTTCCAATTCTAGTAACTCTTTTTGTTTCCCTTTACCTTTGTTCTCCCAATTGTATCTGCGTATTTTATCGTTTTCAATTTCTATTGTAGCATTCATGGCTATAGTGGAGTCTCGTAATCGCTTGGCTGTTGAAGAGTAATCTATAGGGAATCCTGTGTTTTTACCTGAAACTAAAACCCAAGCACCTTTCAATTTGCTTTTCATTCGGTCGAATTCTCGTTGAGTTTTGGGCTCAATCAATACATGCCCTCGTTGTACTCCTTTTGTGCCAACTGTATAAGATGGGGTGGCAAAGTCTAGTGAGCTAAAACTATTATCACCTCCAAGTATTCGACCAAACCAAGGGCCACGATTGAAACCAATGGGCAGCACACCTGTTTCGTGTAACACCACATCCATTCCCCATTCTTCAAACTCGCTCTTTGCCCATGATACAGCAGTTTCGTAATTATCAGAGCCAATTGGTCGTCCACCAATTCGGTTAGATAAAATATCTAAGTGTTGCATGGTTCTATTGTCAGATTCACCTATTTGAATAATTTTGTCTATCACAGGGTCTTGCTGAGCTTGTGTGGTGAGTGTAAATAAGAATAAGGCGGATAAGAGTAATGTGTAAGTGATATATCTTCTCATGACATGTATAAGTATTAAATAATAATGTGTTACAAATCTAAAACTTTTAAATGAGTTAAGCTATTTTGAGTAAGACGAATATTTGAGAAATTATGGATAAGGTTGTGTTGGCTCTCTCTCTCTATATATATATTAATAGTAGATTTGTTATTATCAGTGAGTTGGTTGAGCATGCCTAAGACTTGATGATTACTATGGATGCTGCTAACGCAACCATCATTACAGCAACAGCGGCTGCATTAGCAGTCTTAGATAGGGAAGTTGTATGTGTCAACATCTACGCTAGAGTAAAATGCGAAAAATAAGCGCTTGTATTACATCATGTCTACTCAAAGTGGAATAATCAAAAAAAGAGCTGTTCTTTTTTAAGAACAACTCCTTTTTTATCTGTCTAATATGAATCTTGTATAATATTAAAAGTAGGATTCTAAATTATATTACCTATTTTATTTTTTTATCAAAAGGCTTTTTCCTGTCATTTCTTTTGGCTGTTCAACTTTCATCAGCTCCAATATAGTAGGTGCAAGGTCTGCTAGCTTACCCTCTAGAAGTTCTACTTTATTTTCTCCTACATATATAAGTGGAACTTTATTAGTTGTGTGAGCTGTAAATGGATTGCCATCATCATCTAAAAGCTGTTCTGCGTTTCCGTGATCTGCTGTTATCAGCGTATGTC
>CAZIUT010000065.1:0-9367 GCA_964542545.1 uncultured Dysgonomonadaceae bacterium
GGGTATCGATTTGTTTAAAATGGGTCTGCCAGAAACTCCCGATATGATAGATTGGATTATTAGTCAAGCAGGGGAGAATGGCAAAGTAGGTATAGATGGACTGGTATATGCTGCTGCTGATGCACAATTGCTTGAGAACAAATTGAAACGCAAAAACATTGAGTTGGTTACTCAATACGACCCTTTTTCAGAGATTTGGGAAGATAGACCCCAAATACCAACCAACGTAATTTTTGCATTATCTGAAGAGATAACAGGCGAATCAACAAAAAGCAAAATAGAACGTATTGTTGCAGAACTTAAAAAAGAGGATGCCGACGGCATGTTGATGGTTACGTTAGATGCTATAGCTTGGACATTTAATATAAGAGGAAACGATGTAAACTTCAACCCCGTAGCGGTTGCTTACGCATACATCTCTGAGAAAGAGACTGTACTATTTATTAATCCTAAAAAACTGACCGAAGATATTGCTAATGACTTGAAGCAACAAGGTGTAACATTGGCAGACTACCATAAGATATTTGATTATGTGACCAATCTTCCTGCAAACACAACTGTATTGGTAACAGGTAGCAAAATTAATCGCAAATTATTACAAACTATTCCAGCAAATTGCTCGGTGATAGATGTTCCCTCTCCAGCCGATTTGATGAAGAGCAAAAAGAATGAGACCGAATTGAAAGGTTTCCGCAATGCTATGCTGAAAGATGGATTGGCATTGGTTAAATTCTACATGTGGATGGAGAAAGCTGTTCCTGCAGGCGAGGTAACAGAGGTAACTATTGAAGAGAAACTGCGCGAATATCGTTCGAAACAACCACTCTATTTTGGTGAAAGCTTCAACACTATTGCAGGTTATAAAGGCAATGGAGCTATTGTGCATTACCATGCAACACCCGAGAATCACTTGAAGGTAGAGCCAGAAGGTTTAATGCTAATTGACTCTGGTGCACAGTTTATGGACGGAACTACCGACATTACACGCACACTTGCAGTGGGTCCGTTGACAGAGCAAATGAAAAAAGACTACACCAATGTACTAAAAGGTCACATACAAATAGCAACTGCTATTTATCCACAAGGAACACGAGGTTCGCAATTAGATGTTTTGGCACGCAAAGCTCTTTGGGACAACTGTCTACACTACTCACACGGAACAGGCCACGGAATTGGGCATTTCCTGAATGTACACGAGGGTCCTCAAAACATTCGTTTAGAAGAAAACCCTATAGCATTGCAACCAGGTATGGTTACTTCAAACGAGCCAGGATTGTACAGAGCTGACGAATATGGTATTCGTATCGAAAACTTGATTATTACACAAGAGTACAACAAGAATGAGTTTGGTGCATTCTACAATTTCGAAACCATCACACTATGTCATATCGACACTGCTCCTATTGTGAAAGAGTTATTGACTAACAAAGAAGTTGAGTGGCTCAACAATTACCACACATTGGTGTTTGATAAACTAAGTCCACACTTAAATGACGAAGAGAAGGCTTGGTTAGAAAAGAAAACTAAGCATATCTAGCTTTTACAAAAGATATTTAAATATTGCACTACGCTTGTCTTCGTTTTTTTATCAGAGACAAGCAGTAGCAGATTTTTTTACTATAAATAACTGTATATAAAACAATGGCATTAATTAAATCGGTACGAGGCTTCACCCCAGAGATGGGCAAGAATATATATTTGGCTGAGAATGCTACAATTATTGGCGATGTTATTATTGGCAACGATTGTAGCATCTGGTTCAACACCGTGTTGCGTGGCGATGTAAATTCTATTCGCATTGGTAATAGGGTGAATGTGCAAGATGGAACTGTAATACATACATTGTATAAGAAATCGGTGTCAATAATTGGCGACGATGTTTCTATTGGCCACAATGCAGTGATACATGGGGCAAAGATAGAAAATGGGGCGCTTATTGGTATGGGTGCTATTGTGTTAGACCATGCAGTGGTGGGCGAAGGTGCTATTATAGCAGCTGGTTCTGTGGTGCTTTCAGGAACTAAAGTAGAACCTGGTAGTATATATGCAGGTGTACCTGCTAAGTTTGTAAAGAAAGTAGATCCTGAGCAATCAAAAGAGATGAATCAGAAAATTGCAAGTAACTACATGATGTATTCTGGTTGGTTTAAAGAAGAAGACGGAGAGGAGAATTCTTTAGAAACCTCATCTGCAAATGAGTAGACAGGAATAAACAGCAGAGATAATTACACAACCTTTTTTATTACATACTTTGGACAAGTTGACAACAACAAACTAAAAGTAGGTAGTAAAAGAGGTTTTTATTAAACTATTGCTAACTTTGTAAAACAATGGTTGGTTTTCACAATCAATAAGACTCGCCAAACAACAATCACACACAACACAATCTTGTCTCTTCGTCTTTTAAAAGAGATATTTAAATTATAAATAGAATGAATAGATTATCTGGTCCTGATCTGAAGAAATTTCTTGATGCAAAAGCAGCTAAGTTCAATAGAGTATCTTTCATTAAAGATGACCCCATAAGCATTCCACATAAATTTAAAGAGAAAGCAGACATAGAGATTATGGCTTTATTTGCTGCAGTATTAGCATGGGGACAACGAAAAACTATTATAGCCAAATCAAAAGAACTTATATATAGAATGGATGGCGAGCCTTATAAATTTATAATGAATTATTCTGACGAAGGTCTGAAAAAACTAGAAGGCTTTAAACATCGCACTTTTAATGATACTGATTTACTCTATTTTGTTGACTTTTTACACAGACATTACAGCCAGCACGATAGTCTTGAAAGTGCATTTATTCCCGAGTCAGGGTTTGAGAGTGTTGAGAGTTCACTTATTCATTTTCAGAAATACTTTATCGACAGCGAGAACACTCCAAAGCGTACACAGAAACATGTAGCATCGCCTGCTAAGAAATCAGCATGCAAAAGATTAAATATGTTTTTGAGATGGATGGTTAGAGAAGATAAGAACGGAGTTGATTTTGGCATTTGGAAACAAATACCAATGAGCGAACTAATTTGCCCCATCGATTTACATGTAGAACGTGCAGCTCGAATGCTTGGGCTTATAACGAGAAAACCCATTGACTGGGCTACAGCAATAGAGTTGACAAAAAACTTGAAAAAACTTGATACGAACGACCCTGTGAAATATGACTTTGCTCTTTTTGGCTTATCAATAGACGAAGACATTACCTCGTTTAGTCAGAAGTTGGAGGAAGACTATTAAAGTATAGCAATCCTAAAGGGAATGTAGATATATAATATAAGCTTCTTAGATGGGAGTCTTTAAAACTAGAAATGTAATTATTTCAAATAATAACTCTCCCCGGCTAAAGTTTCAAAATCAATTGTAAAAGATTCTTTATTGTCAAGAGCTACTAACTTACCTCTATCTTTTACTATAGGCAAACCTGGATTAATATAGTTGAACAATGGGTTGCTATTTTCGCCTTCAGCGGGAATAAACTGCCCATTTTGAAGCATCAACTGCCCATTTGAACTTATCCTGCAATTTCCTCCAAGTGTAGAATGGACTACAACAGTTTTCAGCTTCCCTTTTTCCCACTCCATATCAACCTCAAATCCACCTCTTGCTTTTAATCCTTTTACACTACCTGATTCCCATGCATCTGGAAGAGCTGGGAGCAGATATACTTCTCCATCGTGACTTTGGAGAAGCATCTCGGCAATTCCTGCAGTTGCTCCAAAGTTTCCATCAATTTGAAAAGGAGGGTGAGCATCAAACAAGTTGGGGTATAATCCTCCTCCTGAACCACTGCCACCTTCTTCTACCAATGTAAACAAATTAGTGATAAGTTTTAATGCATGATTTCCATCTCTCAGTCTAGCCCACACATTCACTTTCCAACCCATCGACCAACCGGTTGCTTTATCACCTCTTCTTTCCATCACTCGCTTTACACCCGAAACTAAATCAGGAGTATCTTTATAGTGAATTTGATTTCCTGGATGAAATCCGTAAAGGTGAGATATGTGGCGATGTTGGGGATCAGCATCCTCAAAGTCAAACTGCCACTCTTGCAATTGCCCATGTTTTCCAATCTGATAAGGTAATAGTTTTTCCAGTTTTTGTTTTATAATATCAACTAACTCATCTTCTACTCCTAAAACTTGACAAGCATCTAAATAGTGTGAGAATGACTCTCTTATAATTGCCATATCCATTGTAGGCCCAGGACTTTGGTCAGCTACTTTATTGCCATCATAAATAAAACTTTGCTCAGGTGAATGTCCTACAGGTGTAACCAAATATCCATCATCGTTAGGTATCAACCAATCTTTGTAGAACAATACAACACCTTTTAATAAAGGGTAAATATCATCTTTTAGAAACTCCTTATCTCCGTGAAATAAGTATCTTTCCCATAAGTGACTAGTGAGCCACCCTGCAGACAAAGGCCAAAAGGAACACGACACTCTATCCACAGGCTCTGCTTGTCGCCATATAGACATATTATGATGAGCTACCCAGCCATCATTACCATACATATTGCGAGCTGTTTTAGCTCCATTTTGAGCCAATTCTTTTACTGCTGTAAACAAAGGCTCATGACACTCAGATAGATTGGTAAGCTCTGCTGGCCAATAATTCATTTCCAAGTTGATATTCATTGTATATGCACTTGCCCACGGTGGAATTATTTCATCATTCCAAAGGCCTTGAAGATTCAATGGCTGACCACCCGGACGTGAACCTGATATCATCAAATACCTACCAAAATGAAAAAAGAGAGATGTAAAAGAAGGATCTTTTCCATTTGAAAATAATTTTAATCGTTCGTCTGTTGCTAGTTTTGATTGTTTACTCTGTTTTCCAATACTCAATTCTACACGATCAAAAAGCTCTTTGTAATCATCAATATGACCTGTCTTTAATTGAATGTAGTTTTTACTCGCAATATTTGATAAGTACTGCTTTGTTACTTCAGATGGATTTACACCTTCTGATACGGGACTTTTATCAAAACCATTATAACTACTTCCTGCAGTTAAAACAAACATCACTTCATCAGCATTGCTTACATCTATACCTTTATCAGTAACTATTACCTCTCCTCCTCTATGTGTCGTCTTCAAACGTGTGTCAAAAGCCATACCTAATCCTTGTACATCACTATCATAAAGAACATTTTGTGCATTAGGTCTTAACTCTTTGTCTTTATTGTATACTTCGGGGTATTTATGTTGGTCTCCTATACTTTCAATCACCTCAAAAGTACGCCTCAAAGCCAGACCTGGCACCTTACCCTGCATAACATACTGATTTTTTTCTACTGAGAAATGAGTAGTTTGCTCATGTGGTGTTGTTAGATTTAGCTTACAATTAATTTTACCAGGTTTATCTGCAGTTAGCTTTACAACAATTACATGGTCTGGATAACTTGCAAAATACTCTCTGGTGTATTTTGTACCGTCTACCTCATAGCTTACCTTGGCTATAGAGTTCGATAAATTTAGCTCTCTTTTGTATTTAGTTATTTTACCAACATGATCAAAATCTATCCACAAATCTCCTAAAGGCTGGTAACATTCTTGTGCTCTACCTGTCCAATCTTTTACAATAATAGCCTGAGCTTCTGCGTATTTACCTTCGTTTAATAAAGCCATCACCGCTGGATATCTTCTCTTTATATCTATAGTTTTGTATGAGTTATTAGGATCGCCCGAATAAAGCGTTCCTTCATTTAACTGAATATGCTCTTGTTTAGGACTACCAAATATCATACCTCCCATGTATCCATTGCCAATAGGCAAGGCTTCTGTCCATACTGAAGCAGGCTCATCATACCAAATTAATAAGTCTTGTTGACTAATAGCAGCACTCTTTTTATTTTTAGCATCAATTGAAGTAATTGCAAATAAAGCAATCAACAAACTCAAAAATCTTAATGCTTTAATTTTCTTATTATTCATATAAGTAGTATATCAAATCCAAATATCCTCAGGATACTCAACCTTCTCTAAAAAAAGCGCATGTCCAGGAGCAGATTCACCCGCTACGCTCCTATCTTTTGCAGCAATAATCTTACGAAATCCATCCTCATCAAGCTTTCCTCTACCAGCTAACAGTAGCGTGCCAACAATTGATCTCACCATATTTCTAAGAAATCGGTCTGCTTTAATTGTAAAGAGACAGTCGCCATCGTCGGTTACTTCCCAATTAGCATGTTTCACATTGCATATATTAGTCTTCACATCGGTGTGCAGCTTACTGAAACTTGTAAAATCTGAGGTGTCTAACAAAATGATGCAAAGATGATTCATCAACTCTATATTGGGCTTGAAGAAGACACGATACTTAAAATCATGAAGATAAGGGTCTTTATTTAATGTAACGCAGTAAGAGTAGGTGCGAGATATGGCACTGAAACGCGCATGTGCTTCAGGCATAACC
Source organism: uncultured Dysgonomonadaceae bacterium (assembly GCA_964542545.1). Classification (GTDB taxonomy): domain Bacteria; phylum Bacteroidota; class Bacteroidia; order Bacteroidales; family Dysgonomonadaceae; genus UBA2632. The sequence continues at coordinate 6,432 of CAZIUT010000065.1, forward strand.
TCTTTTATTGACTTAATAGCAATATCTTTAGGCATAAACCTATCTAACTTCAACGCTAAGTCTTGTGTATCTAACTCTTTCTTATCTTTACCCCAATCAAAATGAGCAATCATATTACGAGCATGGACCCCACTATCAGTTCGGCCAGCTCCTATTACATCTATCTTATGGCGCAAAATTGTAGACAATGACTCTTGCAGTATTTGCTGAACACTGATTGCATTGGGTTGAATTTGCCAACCACAATAGTTCTTACCGTTGTATGCTAGCGTGATAAAAAAACGTTTCATTTAATCTCTTACAGTAATATGAAAGCAGGCTTGTCGCCTCTCATGTTTTATGTAACATTTCTCATCATTTTTAAGGTCAAACAAAACTTGCGCAAGTACAAGCTTCAGTCTATCAGGAGATATCTCTTCCGAGTTGTGCAAATCAACTTTATCAAACCTTTTCCACGAAATATCAAAAGTAGTTCCATATCTGTGGGCAGAGTTGTCACTCGCATTTATATTGCGTTTGGTAAGGCTCTTAATATCATCATCGGTGCGAGTAATGCTAGTAAGATAGAGTTTATGAATGGGCATTTTTTTACTATAGAGCGAGTCTCTGAAGTTTTGCGCAATATCCATAAATAGCTTTGCTGCCGAAGGAACAAGATAGGGAATTGAGTGAGTGATATTGTATTGCCTATAAAGAGGTAGTTCATCGGGCAAACGCACAAGCATGTTCATTTGGTCGACAGTATCTGCCCTTGTCTCCAACGGAGTAATTCCGTTTTTAACAGCTGAAGTTATATGAAGATTATGCATATCGTTGAATTCACGATTGTAGTTGCCTAAGAACTTAGCTTCTCGCACCTTAGCCACAGAAGGTGCAGAGTGATTGGTCTGAGACGATTTATTTTTATTCCCACAGCCAAAAAACACCACAATAAGTGTTAGACTAATAAAAAGAATAGATTTTAATTTACTCATAGAACAATATTGTTGATCTTTTATCTTCCCAATTCACGTAAGCGGATTTTGGTGAGGGCTTGCTTTGTGTTTAATGGAAAATCACCATCCATCATCCACGCATAATAACTTGGTTCTTTCTTTAGTATATCGGCCACAGGTTTACCTCTGTGTTTACCAAAATTGAAAACCTCAACTCCCTTGTCATTCATAACAAATCGCCCAGCAAAGTCCACATTATTTCTAAAGCTGCCGTACTCTTTAGATAGTTCGTCAATATCGTTCACCAAATCTGGGTATCGTTCCAATTGCGACTTCAACACCTCGTATGTTGCTCTAGTGTCAGCCTCAGCCGAATGAGCATCTACTAACTCCTTATCGCAGTAGAACTTATAAGCTGCCGCTAAAGTACGCGGCTCTTTTTTGTGATATATAATCTGAACATCAACAAATTTACGTTTACCCATATCAAAGTCTACATCTGCACGTAGAAACTCCTCTGCAAGCATAGGAACATCGAACCGGTTAGAGTTGAATCCAGCTAAATCGCACCCTTCTAATTGGGCAGCCAATGATTTTGCAATTTGCTTAAAGGTGGGACAATCTTTCACATCCTCATCGGTGATGCCGTGTATGGCAGTAGATTCTGCAGGTATTGGCATTTCAGGATTCACTCGTTTCGATTTTATCTCTTCTTCACCATTAGGATGAATTTTCAAAAAAGAGAATTCAACAATTCTATCGCGCGAAATATTGATACCAGTTGTTTCTAAGTCGAAGAAAACTATTGGGTTTTTCAGATTTAATTCCATTGTATTATTTGTTTTGATTAAATGCCATTAAAATAGCATCTAATTATTATAAAAACACGCCTACTCTTCAGTTTTATCAGCAGGTGGTATTATATAGTATAGTTTATTTACAAAAAAAGCTAAAGAAGGGTTTCATCTTTAGCTTTCATTTGTTTATTTATTTATTAGTCATTGAGCATCATTGGCATAATCAATGTTAGCATCTCTTCGTTCTCTTCGTTTTCTACTGGAACGATGATACCTGCACGAGAAGGATCCGATAATTCTAAAACAACTTCAGTTGATGGAATATTATTAAGAATGTCGACTAAGAAAGGAGCCTTAAAACCAATGCTCATTGCACTGCCCGAATATTGACAGGTAATAACCTCTTCGGCAGCTGTAAGATAGTCGATATCTTGTGCAGTGATAATTATTTTATCTTCTGACAATTGCATCTTCACTAAATTGCTAGATGGGTTTGAGAACACCGAAACACGTTTCACTGCATTTAAGAAATTCAACCTATCAAGCGTAACTTTATTAGGATTGTCTGTTGGAATCACTGAGTTGTAGTTTGGATAACGTCCTTCTACAAAACGGCAAACCATATTATACTTAGTTAGTTTTATTACTGCGTGATTTTCATCAAAAACAACTTGCACCTCACCATCTTCTCTTGGTAGTACAGAACGCAAAAGGTTTGCAGGCTTTTTAGGTAAAATAAAAGAAGCTCTTTCAGATGCCTTCACATCGCTAGAAGTAACCTTCACCAATTTATGACCATCAGAGGCAACAAAAGTCAAATCCTCAGTATTAATATCAAAATATATACCATTCATTACCGGACGCAACTCATCATCTGCAGTTGCAAAAACAGTACGATTGATACCGCTAAGCAATATTTGAGAATCGAAAGAAAGAGTGAGAGCTGTATCGTTTAGCTCTTTTGGTCGAGGATACTCTTCACCCTTCATTCCAATAAAGTTGTATTTACCATTGTGGTAATAAATATAGACCTCAAGGTTATCGTCATTTATATCGAACGTCAAAGGCTGGTCGGGCAATTCACGTAAAGGATCTAATAAGTTTTTTGCATTAATTGCCAATGATCCCTCACCCTCGTGATCTGCAACTTCTACAAAAGTCTCCATTCTAACTTCATTGTCGGCAGCTGTGATTGTCAACTTGT
>CAZIUT010000066.1:0-9351 GCA_964542545.1 uncultured Dysgonomonadaceae bacterium
GGCGAGTAGCCAACAATCCAGAGTATACGCAAGAAGTAGCTTTTTATACAGCTCAATCAACTTTTTTGAATGAGGACTTAGAAGGAGCTATACGATTATCTGATGCATTTGTTAGCAGATATCCTGCAAGCGAACATACAGCAGAGATGTACCGTATATTGGGTAACAGTAGTTATAGATTGGGACGCACATCGCGTGCAATACCCTATTACGAAAGATATCAACAAAGAGTGGCAGAACCACTACGAGGCGATGCTTATTTTTTAGGGCTCTCTTATTTGGAGGCGAATAACCTAAGCGAAGCAGTAAGAATGTTTCAGTATGCTACAGGTGAGAATGATGCTTTGGCTCAAAACGCACACCTTTATTTAGGACAAGCTTATTTGAAAATGAATGACAAAACTAAAGCTCAAATGTCTTTCGCTACAGCATCGCGCGCTAACTTTGATTCAAGAGCACGTGAAACTGCTATGTTCAACTATGCATTGCTAACACATCAAACAAACTTTTCGGTTTTTAGTGAATCAATTACCCTGTTTGAAAACTTTTTACGCGAATATCCAAACTCGCAATATGCTAATCAGGTAAACGATATATTAGCCGAAACCTTCCTTACAACAAAAGATTACAATGCAGCACTTGCTGCAATAAACAGAATTGACAAACCTGCCCAGCGTATATTGGAAGCAAAACAAATGGTATTGTTTCAACTAGGAACACAACAATTTGTGAACGGCAACACTAGCCAAGCAATTGATTTCTTCGATAAATCTATTAATATGGGCAACTATGATAAGCAAGCACGCGCTAGCGCTTACTTCTGGCGAGGAGAGTCGAAGTATAAAATAAATAACTTTTCTGCTGCATCGTCAGACTTTCAATCATTTACACAAGAAGCAGCAAAGTCTGATGAGAACTATGCACTTGGATTTTACAACCTTGGTTATTCGCGCTTCAAGCAAAATCAGTATGCTGCTGCACGCACAGCGTTTCAGAGCTATGTAGCTGCTGAAAGCATGAAAGACTCCCGTGAATATGCTGATGCTCACAACCGAATTGGCGACACTTACTATTTTAGCAGAAACTTTGCCGATGCTGAGCGTTACTACAGCGCAGCATCTAATCTAAACCCTGCGAGTGCTGACTATGCTGCTTACCAACGAGCATTTGTAATGGGATTGCAACGCGACTATCAAGGTAAGATAAATGCTTTGGACAAACTAATGCAGGCTTATCCTAATTCTCATTACGTTGACGATGCTTTGTTTGAGAAAAGTCGTGCATTGGTAATGCTGAACAGAGAAAATGATGCTGTGAGTGTGCTCAACAAACTAATAAGCGAATTTCCACAAAGTCCGCTTGCAAAACAAGGTGGTGTGCAATTGGGCCAGCTGCATTACAATGCTAGCAGTTATGACCAAGCTGTTGATGCTTATAAAACTGTAATAAAAACTTTCCCTGGGTCTGAAGATGCACGATCGGCCTTGCAGGCTCTTGAAACTGTGTATAAGGATATGAACAATATTGATGCTTACGTGAAATATGTAAATTCATTGCCAGGCGGCATGAGGATTACTCCATTGCGTCAAGACTCCCTTACCTATATGGCAGCAGAAAGCCTATATATGCGAGGCACAAAAGCAAATGCTGAAAGCTCGCTCGTCAAATACTTGCAAAGCTACCCAAATGGTGCTTTTACAAGCGATGCGCATTACTATTTAGGTGTGATAGCTGACGAAAATAATAACAATGTAAAAGCGATGTCGCACTTTAAGCAAGTAATAGATGCAAACAATGGCAAGTTTCTTGAAAATAGTCTGATATATGTGGCACAAGCTGAATATAAGGAGGGCAACTACCAAGAGGCGTTAGCCTATTTTGCACGTTTAAACAATGCGGCACAATCATTGGCTCACAAACAATCGGCCCAAATGGGTATAGCGCGTGCAAATACAAAGCTAGATAACTATCACGAAGTGACTCGTGCAGTGAACCTTTTGCTTGAGAATAAAAACTTGTCGCCAGAGACTATAACCGAAGCTCACTATTTACGAGGAAAAGCTTACCAACAAGTAAGAGAAGTAGATAAGGCTATGAACGATTATACAGTAATTGCAAAAGATACAAGAAGTATATATGGAGCAGAAGCTCAGTTTCTATTGGCACAAGCTTACTACAGCTGGCAATCTTACGACAAAGCTGAAGCACAAGTAAAGGAGTTTATGCAAAAGACTACTCCTCACCAATATTGGCTAGCTCGTGCTCTTATTGTATTGTCTGATACTTATTATGCAAAAGACGATAAGTTTCAAGCACGCCAATACGTAGAGAGCTTAAAGGCTAATTATAAAGGAAATGAATCGGATATTCAGCAAATGATTGAAGAGCGCCTCAATAGAGAGTAAATAGCTGCCATTCGATATAAACTACACACAAGAAAAAACAAACAAGAATAAAATATGAAAAAAAATATTTTCGCACTGATATTAGGATTGTTTGCAACCTTTGGGTTGTCTGCTCAAGCACCTCAAGACACTATTTTGACAAGACAGCTGGAGTTGCAACGCGAATTTAATCCTACATTGCAAGATGCAAATAAAATAAACAGCCTGCCTGTAGTCCGCCAACCTCAGGTGACAAAGGCAAATACAGACTATGCCACTTGGGCAATACGCGCCACTCCACCCATTGAAATAGCACTTCCTAAACCTGGCAAAATAATGACTGACATTCCTTTTAGTTTGCATAAAGGATACTTAAAACTCAACGCAGGGAACTATGGTAAAATTGAAGGGGCATTAGGATATCGTTTTTTGGATAGCGAGAGCGATAAATTAAACTTTATGTTTCTGCACAACTCTCTTAATGGCAATGTAGATTACAATCAAGAGACAGCTCCTAGTAAGATAAAGAAGAAATATATGGACAACTTTGCGAAGCTCAATTTCAAACACATGTTTGATGCATCTGAGTTTGATATCTATGGCTCTTTTCTGCATTCTCAGTTCAACTACTATGGCAACAACTTTGGCCAGAACAGAATGCACGATGACAACAACCAAGCCTTGAGCGTGTTTAACTTGAAAGCCTCGTTACACAATACAAAGCCACAACCTATCAACTATCGTGGTTCTTTTAGTTACCAATATTTTACCACTAAATATGGTAGAGACCTTAATGACGATAGTATGGGTGGAAGTCAAGTTGATGCAAATCTCGATTTAAACAAATCGTTTATAGGAGGCGACAATTTAGTGGGTATTAAAGGAGAACTCACTGGAGTATTTTATGATGAAATAAAAACTCTGGAAGACGGCGAAGATATTTCGAACTTTATATTGGTAGATGCTAATCCGTATATTCACTTCGAGGGCTTTAATTGGAAAATGAGAGTTGGTGCCAACTTAGACTTTGTATTTGATGACGAGAACAAATTTTATGTATCGCCCAACGTTGCTTTATCTACACTCATTGCAGAAAACACATCGCTCTATATAAATGCCATGGGAGGTGTTGGTAAAAACACTTACTTAGATATGTACAGAGAGTCGCGTTACCTTCGCCCCAACACTATAGTAGCTCACTCATACACGCCTTTTGCAATAGATGGCGGAGCAAAAATTGGCGCAATAGATGGGTTCCGCATAGATATCTTTGGAGGATACAAGAAAACTAAAAATGAGCACTTCTTAGTACTACAATATGATTATCCATTTGGTAGCAGCTTACCCAATTTAGCTTGGACTTATCAAGAGTTTCTTCAACCTGTTTTGGGTGAGTTGACTCACTCTCACGTTGGTGCAAGAATTCACAGCAACATATGGTCGCCACTTGATGTTGCTCTGGAGGTAAAGAAGAACTTCTACTCTGTAAGTAAAATTAAGGGTCTTGATTTTGAACCTACCGAATTGGAAGCTTGGAACAAGCCAGGACTGGAAGTTGATATTGATGCTGCATTCTCGGTGTCGAACCAACTGAAGGTAATGTTGGGATACTATTTTGCCAACGAGAGATGGAGCATTGCAGAAGGACAAACAGTAGAGATGGACAATATAAACAACTTGAGTGCAGGGGCTATATACAACATTAGCAAGATGTTTTCTGTAAACATAAAAGCTAACAATCTACTCAACCAGTCATTCGATATACTGTACGGACATCCTGCACAAGGTGTTAGCTTGATGGGAGGGTTTACTTTTAAGTTTTAAGAAACTTCTCAACATTTAGATGATAAATAAACAAAGGCGAGGAGAAATCTTCGCTTTTGTTATCTTTACACACCAAGAGAAGCGGGCGCAACTCTACGTATTTGCACCAAATTGAAAAACAGTGCCGTTAAAGTCAAATCTATCACGAAGGAATGGAGAAACTAGACATAAAAATTTAATTTACCCTGAAGGATTGGAGAAATATGAGATAAAAGTCGAATCCACCAACAAAGGATTGGAATTATATGACATAAAAGTCAAATCCACCGCAAAGGATTGGAGTTATATGATATAAAAGTTGAATCTATCTTGGTGCATTTAACAAAATAAGGCAGTGAGGGGACAGTGGCTGTGGAGACTGTGTATAACAATTACACTTTCGAAAACTCGATATCTTTTCTATAAACTTACTATTTAGAAAAGCGTTAAACAGATAAGAATACTCCGACAAAGAAAGAATGAATAAAGAAAATATAACACCAGAATCTACAGAATACGATAAAGCAAGATTGTTTAGCATACTTGCTCCTTACAAAGTATTTGTAGCCCTGTTAGTGATATTAGCAATGGCTGCAAGTGCTATCAATTTGGTTATTCCTAAAATTATTGCTTCGGCCATTGATGCTTTCACAGCCAACAATTTTGATACACGTAAGGTTATAATCCAATTCCTATTTGCTGCTAGCGCTATCTTTATTTTCACTTTGCTGCAAGGTGTTTTACAAACTTACACTGCAGAAAGAGTGGCACGCGATTTGCGAGATAAAATTGTTGATAAGCTATCAATTCAGAGTTTCTCATTCATTCAAGCCTCTAACCCTTCAAAACTACTGACCAACCTCACTTCTGATATGGGCTCTGTGAAAACTTTTGTTTCACAAGCTTTTGTAGCTATCATATCATCTCTATTTATTATTGTTGGGGTTACAGTGTTGATGATAATGATAAACTGGAAATTGGCGCTTGCAGTGCTTGGAATAGTACCTATAATTGGAACTGCTTTTTTTATTGTATTCAGAAAAGCAAGGGTCATTTTTAAGAAAAGTCGCAAAGTAATTGATGCGCTTAACAAAGTTATCAATGAGAGTATATTGGGCGCAGCCCTAATAAGGGTGCTAAACTCACAGCAACCCGAAAATCAAAAGTTTCTTGAAAAGAACCTCGAGTCACGTAATTTAGGATTGTCAATTGTACGCCTATTTTCAGTGCTTGTCCCAAGCATTATGTTTATCTCTAATCTTGCTATAGTTATAATTCTTGCCTTGGGTGGTCACTTTGTGGTAATGGATACGCTAACTATTGGTAATTTTGCTGCTTTTAATAGCTATGTTGTTATGCTTGTATTTCCAGTAATGATGATTGGATTTATGAGCAATATAATAGCCTCGGCCACAGCATCAAACGATAGAATACAAGGTGTGCTATCAACTCCTCCACCACGCGAAGTGGGTAATATAGAGAGTGAGATTAAAGGCAACATTATACTTAAAGATGTTTCTCTTACTTATGAAGATAGACCAATTCTCAAAAATGTATCGTTTAATGTAAAAGCAGGTAGCAAAACAGCCATTATTGGGCCAACTGCAGCTGGCAAAAGTCAATTGCTTTACCTGCTTACCAATCTTATTTCAGCAGATTCGGGCACAGTAGAGATTGATGAAGTATCGATTAATAAATACACAAGCAACACATTATACAAAGATGTTGGCGTGGTATTTCAAGACAGTGTGATTTTCAATCTGAGTTTAAGAGAAAACATAGGGTTCAGCAATTCGGTTACAGATGAGGCATTGCAAAAAGCAATTGAAACAGCTGAACTATCCAGTTTTATTGAATCGCTCCCCAATAAGTTAGAAACTATCGTTTCGGAGCGTGGCAGTAGTCTATCAGGAGGACAAAAGCAAAGAATAATGTTGGCAAGGGCGCTCACACTAAACCCACGAATACTACTGCTTGATGATTTTACAGCAAGAGTAGACCAGAAAACAGAAGACAAGATTCTATATAACATTCAAAAGAACTATCCAAACTTAACGCTTATCTCAATTACCCAAAAGATTGAGCCTGTAAAAGATTTTGATCAGATTTTACTGCTGATGAGTGGTGAGATATTAGCATCTGGTAAGCATGAAGAGTTAATAAAAAGCTCGCCAGAATATATTCAGATATACAAATCACAACAAAGCACAGAGCAATATGAATTATAATCTGAATATAGAAACCAAAAAGATAACAGATAAACGTGGTTTTTTAGCATCACTACGCAAACTGACAACTATTATTGGAACTGAACGGCGCAAACTTTTTATTGCATTTGCAGCTATTGCTCTAAATGTTGGATTGAGCCTATTAGGCCCCTACTTGCTAGGATACACCATAGATACACATGTACAAACAAAGAACTACCAAGGTGTAGTTGTTTTTTCAGGCATATTACTAATTATTTATATTGCTGCATATATGCTAAACTATGCGCAAATAAGAATGATGGGTGGAATAGGACAGCGATTGCTCTTTCGCCTTCGCAATAATGTTTTTGAGAAGTTGCAAGAGCTCCCTCTCGACTTTTTCAATCAAAACAAAGCAGGCGATCTTATATCGCGCATCAATAATGATACAGACAAATTAAATGAGTTTTTCTCGCATTCACTAATGCAACTTATAAGAAGTATAATTATGATGACTGGTGCGGGAGTTTTTCTTTTGTCAATAAATACAACACTTGGATTAGCAACACTTTCCCCTACCCTTGTATTAATTGTTTTCACAATTAGTATATCTCCATGGATAAGAAGAAAAAATAAAGCCACACTTAAAAGCATCGGAAATTTATCTGCTGAAATACAAGAAGGTCTTGCCAACTTCAAAGTGATAGTGGCATTCAACAGACGCGATTATTTCCGAAAACGTCTTAATGATGCAACTAAGGAAAACTACAATAAATCGATTCGTGCCGGAATTGCTAATAGTTTATTAAGCCCAATCTATACCTTTGCATCAAACATTGGACAGCTTATTGTACTAACATTAGGTATATGGCTCATTACTCAAGGACGCTTTACTGTTGGATTGCTTATAAGCTTCATTGCTTATGTTTCTAATTTTTACAATCCACTAAGACAAATAGCCAGTCTTTGGGCCAGTTTTCAGCTAACGCTTGCTGCATGGGATAGAATTTCGCATCTACTATCACTGAAAAGCAACCTTCCTATTATAGAGAGTGCAAAAAAAACTAGTAAGACATCGTTTATACATTTTCAGAATGTTTCATTTGCATATCCTGGTGGAAAAGAGGTACTAAAAAACATCAACTTTGAACTGCAAAAAGGTAAAACCTATGCTTTTGTAGGACCAACAGGAGGAGGTAAAACAACAACAGCTTCATTAATAAGCAGACTATATGATGCCACAGAAGGAACAATACTATTAAGCGGCAAAGACATAAGATCGTACACAGCTTGCGAGAGAGCATCTAAAATTGGCTTTATATTGCAAGACCCCATCCTCTTTAGCGGCACAGTACGCGAAAACATACTCTATGGAAACAATGAATGCGGAGCACTTACAAACAAACAACTTGAAAGCGCACTTAATGATGCACAACTTTTTGGCTTGCTCAACTCATTTGACAGAGGACTGGAAACACCTATAGAAATGGGCGGTGATACTATAAGTTTGGGACAAAAGCAAATTATTGCTTTCATGAGAGCAATATTGCGGAAACCCGAATTACTAATTCTTGATGAAGCTACAGCTAATATAGACACAGTAACTGAAGAGCAGTTGGAACTTATTATCAACAACCTACCAAAATCGACAATTAAAGTTATTATTGCCCATCGCCTTAATACTATTGAAAATGCTGACGAAATATTCTTTGTAAATTCGCAAAAGGTTATAGCTGCAGGATCTTTTAACGAAGCGCTTAACTTATTGATGCAAGAACAGGGTGTGAGTTGAAGCACATTTACCTTTATATAGGTCTCTAATGCAAATGATGAGAGTACTGTTTTAAATGTTTTTTCTAACCTCCATGCTTGCAGGCAAGATGCTATAAGCTTGCATTATAGTAATAGCATTGGGTGGAAAGATGATTTCAAGAATTCATAGAATGCTAACCCTCAAACGGCGGATTGAAATTCTACGAAAAAAACATATATCGGGAGCAAAAACAATAAAGGGCTACCAACAATAACATAGTTGGAGCCCTTTATATATATATAAATAGATATGTAGGAAGTAAAGAGTTACTCTTTTATTCCTGCAATTTCAGGATCAATCATAATTCGACCACAATATTCACACACAATTATTTTTTTACCCATCTTAATATCCATTTGTCTTTGCGGTGGTATTTTATTGAAACAACCCCCACAAGCACCACGCTGAATTGCTACAACTCCTAAACCATTTCGTGCATTCTTACGAATACGTCTGAATGCAGTAACTAAACGAGGTTCAATAGATGCTTCGGTTTTTTTGGCTTTATCTCTAATTTTTTCTTCTTTAGCTTTTGTCTCAGAAACAATATCATCCAACTCTTTCTGCTTATGATCCAAATCTAACTTCTTTTCTTTCAAATCATTGTTGGCATTTTCAATGAGTTTGGAAATTTCTTTTTGCTTTTCACCAAATTCACGCATGCGTTTTTCAGCCAGTTCAATTTCAAGAGTTTCATACTCCACCTCTTTTGTTAAGTGATCAAACTCTTTGTTGTTGCGTACATTTTCAAGCTGAGTATTATATTTTTCTATCTTTGCTTGACTGGTTTCAATTTTAATTTTTTGCTCTGTAATATTAGAGCTTATCTCTTTTGCATCCAATTCAAATTTACTGATGCGTGTTCCTAAACCAGCTATTTCATCATCAAGGTCAGCAACTTCCAATGGAAGTTCGCCTCGTAAAGTTTTGATTGTGTCAATTTCAGAAAGATACATTTGCAATTTGTGCAAAGTGCGTAGTTTTTCTTCAACTGGAATTTCTTTTTCTTTTTTAGTACTCTTTTTGGTAGCCATAATATATCTATATTTAATTGTTAAGGACAAAAAAATGCAGTAATCAATAAAGACAAGCTGTATTACAACTAGATTTATTGCTTACTACATCATTTGCAAGAAGCGGGATCTATGTGTCAACCGCCTAT
>CAZIUT010000067.1:0-2655 GCA_964542545.1 uncultured Dysgonomonadaceae bacterium
AAGAAGGGTCCACTCCACGTACAATTTGAACATCAGATATAGAACCATCTTTTTCAATGATATAATTAACTATTACGCGTCCTTGTATTCCATTTTCTTTTGCAATCAGTGGATATTTCATCTCTTTCTCGATAAACTCCATCATTGCTTTTACTCCTTCTTTAAAGCTAGGTTGTTTTTCAACCACAACAAAAACCTCATCACTTTTGCTCTCTTTCTTTTGTGGCTCTTGTTCTTGTGGAGGAGTTGTCTCCTGTTGCGGTTCATTTTGTTGAGCATACACGCTGTTTGCCATTATCAGCAACAATGCCAATGGCAATACGCTCAAGTACTTTGCCAGCTTTCGCATGGGTGTTTTGTTTGTATTCATCATAATAATTCTTTGTTTTAGTTGTGATACATGGAAGTTATTTACTATCTGAACTGCAGTTTCATGATTAGTCAATTGTAACAGGTGATACTGATATTCGGTGGTTTCCACTCCCTCTTTCAATACAGCTTCATCGGCCAAGTATTCAAGATTGATGGCCATATCGCGCTTCATAAACCATACAATAGGATTCCACCAAAATGCAATGCGAAGCAGCTCTACCAATAGTATATCTAGTGAGTGCCACTGACGAGCATGGGTATCTTCGTGCAATAGTATCTGTTTTAATTCGCTTTCTGTGTGTGTTTTTGTGTGGATAAATATCCAAGTGAAGAATGAAAAGGGGGTTATTTCATCTTTTAGGTGATAGAAGAGGTATCCAAAAAGAGTTCTCTTTTCGCTACGTGCTTTTATGCGGACAATTGACAACAGTTGCCACAAAAAGCGTAAGGATAATAAAAGCGTACCCACTAATAGGATGTTTTTGGCTACTACAGACCAGTTGATAGGTGTTGTAGCTTCTTCTTCTTTTGCATCATCAACAATCACTTGTCCCATCGTTACTTCTCCGATATATACGGATGTTTCAGTTGCAACAGGTTCTGGTGTCATGTTGATAAAATTGCCCAATACAGACACTGTAAAGAGAGGGTAGGCGAGTGAGAAAATAATTGCTGATAAGAAGTAATAGCGTCTCAGCTTTATAAATGTGTCTTTCCTGAAGAGCAACATATACAGCAAATAGAACACTGCCAGTGCTATATTCACCTTTACGATATATATAATTAGTGTTTCCATTGCTAATGGGTTTTAAAGAAAAGTAAACTGCTTGTTGTTACTTTCTGTTTTTCTCAATTAATTCTATTATTTCGGTCAGTTCCTCTTGGGTTATTTTATGTTCTTTTGCAAAGAACGAAACCAACTCTTTGTACGAGTCGTCGAAATAACTTTTTACAAGACCCGATAGAAAATGACGTTTATAGGCAGCTTCTGTAATTTTTGGCTTAAATACCTTCACGTTTCCAAACCTACGCATGGTGAGGTATTCTTTGTTTAGCAAGTTGTCGAAGGTTGATGCTACGGTAGTGTAAGGTGGTTTTGGTTCTTCCATTTTGTCCAAAACGTCTTTTATTGCGCATTCTCCTATTTCCCAAACGCGAAGCATAATAGCCTCTTCTTGTGGTGTTAATCGTTCCATAGTTTTTTATATTAAAGTGTTATTAGCTATTTGTTCAACGCAAAGGTACGAATTAAACGTAGACAAGGAAATGTTTCGTACTCCTTTTTAGTTAAATAATCTCAAGGACCGTTCATATGTATTAGAGATGGTTTTATTATCTGTTCATTGCAGTTGCACTCTTACTTGAGTTGATAATAATTTCAGCTTGCTTTTCTGAGTTTATACAATAGATAAATATATTTTAGTGCCGGAAAATGCTACAAAAGTCTGAATATTTTATTTTCGCGCTTTTGTAGCGTATAAAAGCTTCAATATCTTTTATCCGGGCTTTCGTAGCATTTATTATGCTGTATTTATAAAGACAAAAAACGCAGTAGTAAATTAATTCTACTGCGTTTTTATAAATACTAAAGTTGTTTTTATTCAGTTTATACTTACTTTTTGTAACACTTTGCAACTCCTTTATTGATATATTTTTTTTAATTTACATGAGCCTCTCCTTTTATTTTAAAGCTATACTTATATTGGCCAGGCTTTATCAAATACTTATCGTTTACGGGCAAATTCCATGAGTTGTCTCCCCCTACTCCCATTTGTACACAATCGATATTCATTGTTTTGAATGCAGCTTTATTTATTTCGTTATTGTGCATGGCTTCGTCTAACGATTGCTGTGTGTATGGCCAAATACTTGTGGAGAAGATATTGCCGTTTGTAGCTGTAATACTAAGTTTGGCCTTGTTTCCACCAGTGGTTAGAATCATCCATCGCACATCGCTTCTATTACCATTTTCTTGGGGCATTACATAGGGAGTAGTCCAATTATTAAGAGAAGAACGATAAATGCCAACAGGAGTACTTGTTTTTCGATCCAGATAGTTTTCGTGTGGTCCTCTACCATACCATTCAACGTTTTCTAAGTGCTCGTTTATCATAAACTGTAATCCAATACGTGGAATGTTTGGTGCGCGGTTAGGTATATCTATATTGAAGTCTATTGTTACAGAGCCATCAGCAAATATTGTGTGTTCAATAGTAGTTTTAGCTTGTGTACTTTCAAAAATATATGCTGCTTGAATGGTCACAGCATTATTGTTTGCATCAA
>CAZIUT010000067.1:2755-9348 GCA_964542545.1 uncultured Dysgonomonadaceae bacterium
GATGGTTAGGTTCAATCTTATTTGCTTGCAAGCCATCATTCAGCATAAATTGTTCCCAGGCTACTACATGTCCTTTTTTTGCCCATTTCGCATCATCTTTCAGTCTTAGCTGAAGGGTTGCAAAACTCTCTTTAGATGCATCAAGTGAGCGATTGTTGGGTAGTGTAATCTGTTTTGATGATAAGGCTGCAATAGATGGTAAGTGAAAGGGGCTTTCGTGAATTAAATCTCCCTCCTCGTGTATTAGAATATAGCAGTCGTAACTGTTTAGGTCTTTTGCAATGTGTCTATTGGTTATCTCAACAACAAGGGGTTGGTTACTAATAACTTTAAACGATGCTGGTTGGTACACCTTTTTCATTTCGTAATAGTGAGGATTAGGAATGCCGTCTGCTCCTATCAGTCCGTTGATGCAAAAGTTGCCATCGTTTGGGAAATCACCAAAATCTCCACCATAAACAAATCCTTCGGAATGATTTTGACGGTTTTTCCAGAGAGCTTGGTCTATCCAATCCCAAATAAAACCACCTACCAACATATCGTTTTCATAAATTAAGTCCCAATAATCGGCAAAATTGCCTAAACTATTTCCCATAGCATGGGCATATTCGTTTAGTATAAAAGGACGACCAGAAGGGTAGGGGCCATGCTGTTCTATATTGCTGCTTTCTCCGCGCTCGCCCTTGCGTGTAGCTTTTCCTTTGATATGCTGTTTTAGCCATGCAATGGTGGGGTAGGTTTGACTGTCTACATCTGCCGCCCTATTCATATCGGCATATTGAATGGTTCGATGTTCTGGGTCTTTGTTTAAAGTGGCTACTTTCATTTTCATAAAAGCATTTCCATAGCCAGCCTCATTGCCTAACGACCACATTAACACGCTTGGGTGCTGTCTATCACGAATAACCATTCGTTCCATCCGCTCCACCACTGCTTGTTCCCATTCAGGTTTATCTCCTGGCAATACTCGTTTGTGATAACTAAGTCCGTGCGACTCCACATTTGCTTCGTCCATCACCATTATACCATATTCATTGCATAGTGCATACCAACGTGGGTCGTTGGGGTAGTGTGCTGTGCGAACAAAATTGACATTGCCTTTTTTTAACAGCTCAATATCTCTCACCATCTCTTCTTTTGAAACTGTCCATCCTTGATCTGGCGAAAATTCATGTCGGTTTACACCACGTACTTTTAAGCTTCGTCCGTTTAAAAGTATTTTACTACCACTCACTTCAATCTTTCTGAAAGCAATTGGGAGGGTGTAGGCTTCAATAACTTTCTTTTTGTACTTTAATGTCACTTCGGCTGTGTATTGTGTGGGGCTGTCATCATACCACAAATCAACCTTTCCAATATTTACTATAGGTAACTTTACTTCCTCACCAAATCGTTTACCAAAACTGTTGAGGCTAAAATTTCGATATGTTATTTGTTTCCCCTCACTATTGAGAACAGAAAGCGAAATAGAATAACCTTCTTTCTTGTCTTTTTTGGTGAAGTTGATTGGGGTATAATGTAGTGTAACAGTGCCTGTTTCATTTTTCAAATCTACAGAAGGTTGTGCATATACATCCCATAGCGACACCTTGGGAACAGCTCGCAAAAACACATCGCGATACAAACCACTCAATCGCCAATAGTCTTGATCTTCAAGATACGATCCATCACTGTATTTATAGGTTTCGATTGCAAGCGAGTTCTCGCCCTTTTTCAGAAAATCTGTTAGATCAAACTCGGCAGGAAGCCTTGACCCTTGCGAATAGCCCACCTTTTGCCCATTTACCCATACAAAAACGGCTGAGCTTGCTCCAGCTAAATGAAGTATGGTTCGTTTGTCTTTCCATTCTTTGGGTACAGTAAATGTTCTATGATACGATCCAACTGGATTTCTGTTTATATAATTTGTATATCTTGAATCGGGCTCTCCCATTACGTAAGGAGGGTTTACCTTGAAGGGGTATATTGAGTTTGTATAAAGAGGCACTCCATATCCTTGTCGTTCGATAGTGGAAGGAACTTGAATAAAATCCCAGTTGTTGTGAGAATAATCAGATTTGTAAAAATCAATTGGTCGCGACTGTGGAGTCGGCGACCATTTAAATCGCCAATCACCATTTAATGATTTCACCCAAACCGATTGCTCATAAGTGGTTTCTCTTGCCTCTTTAAGTGATGGAGCTGGCCAAAACGAAGTGCGTGCAGGTAGTTTATTAATTCCTATTACAAGAGGATCTTCTATCTCTTGCGGTATTTGAGCAGATATTTTATGAATAAATAGAAGGAGAACAAGGAGTAGAATGTTTTTTATTTTCATAGTAGAGTAGTTGTTTCTTAGTATATTATATAATAATACTGCCGCTTTCTTCTATAACTGAACTACAAATATACAAAGATTAGGTCCTCTTTTTTAATCATTGTCATCCTTTATTTTTCCCTTCTAATCCTTTACAAATAAAAAAAGGCAGTAAAAAAATTAATTCTACTGCCTTTAATTGAGAATCTACTGACTCTTTGTCTTATTTCAAATCAAGTTACATTTTACTTCTTGTATGATTTTGAAATACCTTTATTGATGTCTGCTGCATTTCTAACAGGAACGAAGGTGAACCCCCATTCGTAGTCTTTGTTTGCAGGTAACGTGTAGTCGGGTAGAGGACGGTCGCCCCAGCTGTTATAGCCTGCCACTCCTTGTTGTTTCAAATCAATACATATTTCCACAAAGTCGCGTGGCGATATATCATTGATATGAGTTTGTCGTGGCATGTTGTTTTTAGCAGCTTTTTCGTCTTGCACTTCATCTTCAGTAAAGTTGTGCCACTGATATGGGCGATTGGTTGCCTCTTCAGAGTCGAAGTCTTCAATGCTGTTTCTAAGCGAATTGAAGCCAATTGTTTCATCAGCTACAACTAGTAGGCCTTTGCCTCCGTCTGTGAAAGCAACCCATCTTGTGTCGGCTCTATGCCCATTCTCTTGTGGTCTTACATAAGGAAAGTACATATCTTCTGCAGTAGTGTTATAAACACCCACTTTAGAAGCTGCTGGGCGGTCGATGTAGTTTTCGTTTGGTCCACGACCAAAGTATTTAACTTTGTTCATTTTCACAGGAATTCTAAATCTTACCCCTATACGTGGAACATTGAGCTCTGACGATGATTTACGTGCTGCATCTGTTTCTGGTGAGAATGTAGCAAGTTTTGTAGCTTCTGATACTTCTGTTTCAGAGGCCTTCATGTCAGTTGATGTAAATTTAATATCAGCTTTTAGTACTCCAGCTGGGTCGATGGTATACTTTACAATGTATAGATTTCCTGCCGGAAGTAAGTAGTTGGCTTCTATTACCACACTATTACCTTCGTCGTAAGCTTTAGCTTCAACTACATTGAAGTTTATGCTAGACTGTTTCCATACTTGCAAACGATTAGGCATTCCGTTACCATAATCATTGTCATTTGGAGCTCTCCAGAAGTTGGGTTGCAATCCAAAACCTTTATCGAAATGTTCTGTTCCGTTTACTTTGTATGAAGTAACTAAACCGCTCTCTTTGTTGAATACGAAATTTACAGCAGGTGATTTTACTGTTATTTCATTGTCAGTAGTTGTGCTGTTGAGTTTTGCTCCTCTTGCTACTGTATATAATGGTTTGTCAGCTTCGTCTTTTGATATTTTGATTTGCTCAATTGCTACAATATGATCTTTTGGCACAAGATGCGATGCTTCTTTTTGAGTAATCTCAAAGTTTACGAAATATTCATCAGTATTGTTGTCTGCTATTGTAGGAATATCGATTGAAACCTCTTTAGTTTCTTGTGGAGCAAGTTGTACATCGATCTTACCACTTTTTACTTTTATACCATTGCGTGTAATGTTATAGGTTGTGTTGTAACCTTCTGAAGTAGTGAAGTAGAAACGATTGGTAATATTAAATTTGCCGGCTGCTGCATTTACTGCTTCTACTGCAAAGTTTTGGTGAACATATTTTACTTCGTTCATAGCAGGGTGAGGCGTTCTGTCGGGGCTAACTACACCATTGCAAAGAAAGTTGCCATCGCTAGGTGCGTTCACACCATAATCGCCACCATAAGTCCAATACATTCTACCATTTTTGTCGGTTTCTTCAATACCTTGGTCTACCCAGTCCCAAATATAACCACCTTGAAGGTTTGCATACTTGTAAATCTCTTTCCACTGAAGTGCAAGATTTCCGTTTGAGTTGCCCATAGCATGAGAATACTCTGATGGTACAACAGGACGATCAGATCCTTTTTCTCCAGTTTGTGCTAACCATGCTGCGCTTGGATATTGAGGCACATACATATCTGTATTCCACTCCCACAAAGCACGTTCGTAGTTAACAGGTCTACTCATCCAGTCTTCGTCTTTTTCTTTTACCCATAGATAAGCTTTGTAGAAGTTGTATCCGTTTCCGGCTTCGTTACCCAAAGACCATATTGTTACTGAAGGATGATTTTTGTTTCTCTCATACATGTTCATTATACGATCTAAGTGTGGAGTTAACCAATCGGGATTGTTACCTAACGAGCCGCCTTTTCTTAGATTGTAATACATACCGTGAGATTCTATATTGGCTTCGTCGTATACATACAGACCATAGATGTCGCATAGTTCGTAGAAGCGTCTGCTTTGTGTGTAGTGGGCAAGACGTACTGTGTTGATGTTGTGAAGCTTCATCAATTCAAAGTCTTTAATCATTAAATCCTCAGTCATATAATGACCTGTTTTAGGATTGTGCTCGTGTATATTCACACCTTTAAGTTTGATGGGTTGTCCGTTTACCAAAAACAGATTGTCTACACGTCCTGATGGGTCAGTAACTGGTTTTATCTCAATTGAACGGAAGCCTACTGTAAATGGAACTACTTCAGTAACTGTGCCATTTTCTTTTACAGTCATAACTAAACTGTATAAGCTGGGCGATTCTGAAGTCCATTTCAAAGGGTTGCTGATTGTTTTATTAAAAACAGCATCTTTCTCTTCACCAGATTCTAAAGTAACTGTTTGCTTATCGGTTGCAATTACTTTTTTAGTATTGTCTATTAATTCATATTGTACTTCAACTTCACTTTTTGATGCATTGCTGTTTTTTATCATTGTTTTCAATGCAAAGTTTCCATCTGTATAAGTCTCATCTAAATCAGATTTTACAATAAAGTCGCGAAGGTGAGTTTTTGGTTGCGACCAAAGATATACATCTCTCTCTATACCTGATATGCGCCAAAAGTCTTGACACTCAAGGTATGAGCCAGTTGACCAGCGAAATATTTTAAGAACTAATGTGTTGTTGCCAGATTGAACATAATCGTTAATCTTAAATTCGGCTGGGTTTTTTGAGTCCTCGCTATAACCAACCTCTTTACCATTGATATATACGTAAACACCAGCTTTAGCACCAGCAATATGTAAAAACAAATCACGGGTTAGCATATCTGAAGTAACGTTCATATCGCGACGATATACGCCTACAGGATTCATTTCGGGTAAGATAGGAGGGGTTGGGTTTTTTGGTTTAAACTCATACCCATGATTGGTGTAAATTGCTGTTCCAAAGCCTTGTACCTCCCAGTTTCCTGGCACTTGTATATCTTTCCAATCTTTTGTTGATACACTTGGGTCTACAATATTCTCAGGAAGTTGCTTGTATCCTTCTACGAAGTAGAATTTCCAAGTACCATTGAGTGAGTGATAGTACTTGCTATCTTCAAATTTCTTTGAAAGAGCATCTGTTTTATTATCGAATGTCATGAATGAAGTACGTGGGTATTCTTTGTTTACCTTTACAACTTCTACATCCTGCCAGTATGGCTTTTGTTGATTTTGTGCTTGTACTGCACTCCCAGCCAATAGGCCGAATGTGCAAAGCAAAGCAATAAGTTTAGTTTTCATCTTAAGATAATTGATGATTGTATATATTTGAATTAGTTTAATTGTATGGTGTATGTTCCTTATTGAGTAGCTTCAAGTAGAATATTCGCTAATCTACTTGTACCTATTCTAAAGAGGTCTTGATTGCACCATTCTTCTCCTAAAACTTCTTTTACTATAGTGTAGTAGTTAACTGCATCTTGTACTGTTGATACGCCACCCGATATTTTGATGCCTTTCATTATGCCAGTTTTCTTATAATAGCTCTTGATAGCTGTGCACATTACATAGGCAGCTTCAAGTGTTGCACCAGAATATACTTTACCTGTAGATGTCTTTAAGAAGTCGGCACCAGAGTACAATGCAAGTATAGATGCATCATTAATTTTGGCTGCTGTTTTAAGAGCACCCGTCTCTAAAATTACTTTGAGTTTGGCTTCATGACAAGCTTCTTTTATTTCGTCTAACTCTTCGCATACTTCTTCTATCTCGTCATTTAAGAAATAGCCTAAATTAAGAACAACATCAATTTCGTCTGCACCATCAAGTACAGCAAGGGCTGTTTCTGCAATCTTCACCTCTAAAAACGTTTGAGAAGATGGGAATCCTGCACATACCGAAGCTATTCTTACATCTGCGGTTAGCGATTCTTTTACTGTTTTCACAAAGTTGGGGAAAACACAAATAGCTGCAACATTATTGATTAATGG
>CAZIUT010000068.1:0-9328 GCA_964542545.1 uncultured Dysgonomonadaceae bacterium
TTTATGGTCATTGGTGTTTACAGTTCGTTTTTGATACCACGTGAGGAAGAACCTCAGATTGATGTTGCTATGGCAGATATTTTTGTGGGTTATCCAGGAGCATCGCCAACAGAAGTTGAATCAAGAGTAGTGAAACCCTTAGAGAGATTAGTTTCCAACATACCGGGGGTAGAGTATGTCTATTCTACTTCTTCTAATGAGAGTGGAATGGTGATTGTACAGTTTTTTGTTGGTGAGGATATTGAGAAATCTTTTGTGAAGCTTTACAACGAAATGAGTAAGCATATGGACCAAATGCCTCCTGGTGTGACTATGCCGCTTATAAAACCTCGTGCCATTGATGATGTCCCAATGTTGGGTTTGACATTGTGGAGCGAAAGCTATGACGACTATCAACTTAAACGAATTGCAGATGAGCTTAAGCAAGAGATAGAAAAAGTAGATAAAGTGTCTGCTACCCATGTAATTGGGGGAAGAAATAGACAAGTACGTGTAGTATTAGATAAGGATAAATTAGCAGCTAGTGGATTAGATTTTCTAGGAGTTGCCGAAATGATAAAGGCTAACAACCATCAAATGAGTTCGGGTAGTTTTGACAAGAACGATAACGAGTTTTTGGTAACTACTGGGAATTTTCTTGAAACATCAGAAGATGTTGAAAACTTGATAGTGGGAATCCAACAGAATCAACCAGTTTTCTTAAGACAGGTTGCAAATGTAATTAATGGTCCTGAACTTCCTAGTTCCTATGTTTCTCATGTGTTTGGACAAGGAAGTGAATCATCTTCTAAATTTCAATCAGAGTATCCTGCTGTCACTATTGCAATAGCAAAGCGGCAAGGAGCTGATGCAATGAAGATTGCAGATGTTGTTCTTAGCAAGGTGGAAGATTTTAGAGCAGACCTTATTCCAGATGAAGTGCATGTAGAAGTTACTCGAAATTACGGAGAAACAGCCTCTCAAAAAGTATCGGAATTGCTGTTGCATCTTTTAGGAGCTATCGTTGCAGTAACTTTTGTTGTGATGCTTGCAATGGGGTGGCGCGGTGGATTAGTCGTTTTTTTATCGGTGCCCATTACTTTTGCATTAACGCTGTTGAGTTATTACTTACTTGATTATACGCTCAACAGAATTACGCTGTTTGCTTTAGTCTTTGTTACCGGAATTGTGGTGGATGATTCCATCATTATTGCGGAGAATATGCATCGCCATTTCAAAATGAATCGTTTGCCGTTTAAGCAGGCTGCAATATATGCTATTAATGAAGTGGGCAACCCAACTATTTTGGCTACCTTAACTGTTATAGCATCTGTTTTGCCAATGGCATTTGTTTCAGGTTTGATGGGGCCTTATATGTCACCAATGCCCATTGGAGCATCCATTGCTATGATTCTTTCCCTATTTGTTGCGTTAACTATTACACCTTATTTGGGATATATTTTCCTTCGTGAAAAAGAAAAGAAAGGTAAAGCCCCTAAAGTGGAAAAGCCTTTGCAAGAGACTCTTATTTATAGGCTCTATTCAAAATTTCAAACACCGATGTTGGAGAGCAAAAAGGTGCAATATATCTTTTTGGGTGTAACAACTGTACTTTTACTAGGTTCTATAAGTTTGTTCTTTACCAAAACGGTAACCGTTAAGATGCTTCCGTTTGACAACAAGAACGAAATGCAAGTAGTGATAGATATGCCCGAAGGAACAACCTTAGAGCGTACTGCTGTTGTAGCAAAAGAAATAGGGCAGTTCCTCTCGACTCAAGAGAAGGTTGTAAACTATCAAAACTATGTGGGGACTTCTGCTCCTATAACTTTTAATGGGCTTGTGCGCCATTATGATTTAAGAAGCGGAAGTAATGTGGCCGACATTCAAGTGAACTTGATTGACAAGAAGAAACGAAAAGAACAGAGCCATGATATTGCGAAGGAGCTGAGACCACATATCCAGGAGATTGGCAATAAGTTTGGAGCGAACGTGAAAATAGTAGAAGTCCCACCAGGACCACCTGTGAACTCTACCATTGTGGCTGAGGTTTATGGACCAGATTATGACCAACAGATTGCAGTGGCTGAACAGCTAAAAACAATGTTAATAAACACAGATGATGTTGTTGACGTAGATTGGGGTATAGAAGCCGATCAGAAAGAGTATGAGTTTGTGATTGACAAAGAGAAAGCAATGCGCTATGGGATTGCTCCTCAGCAGATTGTTTATACAATGAATATGGGGCTTTCTAATAGACCAGTCACTTATCTTTATGATGAGAAGGCCACTGTTCAAGTAGGGATAGTATTATCATTGGATGAAAAAGAGAAGTCGACCATTCAAGATATATCTCAATTAAAAATTGCATCAAGTCAGGGTTATATGATTTCTGTGGGTGATTTGGTTGACATAAAAGAAGGTGTGCGGGCTAAGAGTATAGCTCGCAAAAATCAGAAACGAGTAGTCTATGTTTTAGCAGATATGGCAGGAGAACTTGAAAGTCCGGTTTATCCTATTTTGGGTATGAAAAACAAATTGAAAGAGATTGAACTACCTGCAGGATATTCTATTAACGAGCTTTATATTGACCAGCCTGACTCGGAAGATAACTTTACAATAAAATGGGATGGCGAATGGCAAATTACGATGGAGGTTTTCCGAGATTTAGGAATTGCTTTCTTGGGTGTGCTTATCATCATCTATATCTTGATTGTGAGCTGGTTTCAAGATTTCAAGGCTCCCTTGGTAATGATGGTGTCTATTCCATTGTCACTCATCGGAATTATTCTAGGGCATTGGATTTTAGGCGCGTTTTTTACAGCCACATCCTTTATTGGGGTTATTGCATTGGCTGGAATAATGGTGCGAAACTCGGTATTGTTGATTGACTTTGTGATTTTGCGTACTGCAGAAGGTATTCCTTTAAAACAAGCTATCATTGAAGCTGGAGCTGTTAGAATGACTCCTATACTACTCACAGCTGGAACTGTAGTAATTGGAGCTTTTGTAATTCTTTTCGACCCTATATTCCAAGGTTTAGCCATTGCGTTGATGGGTGGAAGCATTGCATCCACTGTTCTCACCTTGTTGGTTGTTCCATTGGTGTATTATATGATTGAGCGTAAAAACCATGAGTAAATTATTGCGCTCTGTCTGCCACGAGGCAGGTCGCAACATTTTTAGGATACATGATAATAAGGCTGTTGTTTGATTGCAATAGCATTGTTTTTAGAAATAAATTAAAACTATAAAGATATGGATAAGATGAAACTACTAATAGTTACAGCTGTGAGTTACTACGAAGAGCAGGTGTTGAAACTTTTTAAAGATGCAAGTATTGAGAGCTTTAGTGGCTCTCATATAAAAGGTTATAAAGACGTACCCGCCATTGTAGCCAATTCAAGTTGGTTTCCATCGCAAAAGGGAGGAGCAAACAGCATTATGTTTTTCTCTTTCACAGATGATGAAAAAATAGATTTATTTTTTAGTTTGGTGCAAAAGTTTAATGATGGTTTGAAAACTAATAATCCTATACATGCTATAGTGGCGCCTATAGAGCGAAGCATCTAACTTGGACTATTCATCTCAGTTTATTAGTAACAAACATTTTAGAGATTGAAGAACTGCAATCTGTAGAGCTATTATTTTTATCTGATGCTTACAATCAAAATCATTGTTGCTGAGCGTAGAGGTGTAGTTAATGTTCTGATTATTGACAGGATTGTTCAGCTAAGTTGAATGTGTGAGCATCTTCTTTATGAGCAAACTCTTTAAATAGTTTCTTGCATTAGCCAGTTCAGCACTTAATAAATAAACCCATCATACTTTTAATCTTGTGTGATGGGTTTATATTTATATAAGTGAAATGCGAGATTAATCGATATCATTCAACGCATTATTGTTTATGAATAAAGGGTCTGTTTCCTTATTTTTGTTTTTCTCTAAGTTGTTCTGGTGTATAGGCCGAAACTTCACGGTTATTCATCAAGTCTCTATGAATCTCGCGCGTTACATCACCCCACTCACCTTCACTCCACAGGGGAGGATTAATTAGTCCTTTTTCCCAATTACTAAGGGCTTCGTTCATTTCTTTTGTAATCTCTGGTAGATCGTCTTGCAAATCTTTATCTTCAAATAGATTATCTTTTAGGTTATAAAGTCTTTGTCCAACTCCTTCTACACGTATAAGCTTATAATCGCCCATTCTAGCAGCTGCTATATCTTGTTTACGCCAAAACAACTGCGAGTGTGGTTGACCATCATTTTCTCCTTTTACAAAAGGTATTAAGTTTACCCCGTCTAATGGGTATTTCAGACTCTCCTGGTCAATTTTTGCAACATCTACTGCTGTAGCTAAAATATCTAACGATGATGACAATCCATCATATTCACCTTTTACTCTATCTCCATACACCATAACAAAAGGCACACGATGACCACCTTCAAACTTGTTACCTTTGAATCCTTTTAGTGGGTAGTTGCTTGATTGGTTATTAAATGCTCCACCATTGTCATTTACAAAGAAAATAAGCGTATTGTCATAAACACCAGTATCCTTCAATGTTTTAATAACCTCTCCAATGCTTCGGTCAAGGGCCCAAGTCATTGCAGCAAGTTGTTGTCGTTCGTGACCCTTAAACTTATCTAAGTCTTCTTTTGTAGCTTCCATTGGGGTGTGTACAGCATTGTATGCTAAATAAACCATAAAAGGAGTTTCTTTTTGAACCTGCTTCTCAATATAATTTGAAGCAGCTCTCCCCAAAACATCAGTCATGTAGCCATCAAAGCTCACTTGTTCGCCATTTAACTGCATACTTCTAAGACTTCCTGGAAGGTCGTCTTTGTTGGGATTGTAAAAATATGAGCGACTACCTGCTATAAAACCGTAAAAATGTTCAAACCCACGTTTATTAGGGTGATAGTCAGGGTCATTTCCTTGATGCCACTTGCCAAAACATGCCGTTGCATAACCATTTTGTTTAAAAATATCGCCTATTGTTTCTTCTTTCAAACCTAATCCAAGTGTATCTCTTAAGTTTGATTCGTAGCCATTTTTCTGTTGATAGCGTCCTGTTAGTAGTCCTGCACGAGAAGGTCCGCTTACTGTAGCAGATACGTGGGCATCTGAAAACACAACACCACTTGAAGCTAAATTATCGATATTAGGTGTTGGCAAGTCCTTAGAACCCATGAAACCGAAATCGTTATAACCAGCATCGTCAAGAAGGATCACTAAAATATTTGGATCTTTAGCTTCATTCAAGGTCTTGTTTGCACAACCTGTTGCTCCAACTGCAGTAATTGCGCCGAGCAGTAACGATGGAGAAAATATATTTTTCATAGTTTGTTGTTGATTTATATTTAAATACAAATATAGCAAATTACTTCAAAAACAGATAGTTTTAATAAAATATACCTTCTATAAAATCATTGAATAGCTAAGTTATAAGGCTTACTTCTTTTTATGCTACTATATTTAGTTAATTGCAGATTGTTTGATAAAATAAAGTTATATTTGTCATTCGAGAGATATGTTGGTTTTGCTTATCTTCAAGGTTAATCTTTGAAACAGAATAACAGCTTTCTCTCTCTATATATATGTTGGCAATAAAAGCAATAATATCATCATTATAAAAATATTAAAAGTATCATTATGAAAGTAATTAAACGTTCTCTTGTTATCTTTCTTATTAGTGCAAGCCTTATTAGCTGCAAACAGAAGAAAGAGGAAACTGCAAGCAAAGAAGAGAGTTTAAAACCCAATGTTATCTTTCTTTTAGTTGACGATATGGGTTGGAAAGACTTAGCATGTTATGGCAGTACTTTTTATGAAACACCAAATATTGATAGGTTGGCAACAATGGGAGTTAAGTTTACAGATGCTTATACACCAAACCCTGTAAGCTCTCCTACCAGAGCAGCCATCATGACGGGTAAATATCCATCAAGAGTAGGTATCACTGATTGGATACCTGGCGATAATCCAAAGGATAGAAAACTTTTAGGTCCGGAAGATATACATGAATTGCCACTTGAGGAAGTTACTGTAGCTGAAATATTAAAAGAAGAAGGTTATAAAACTTTCTTTGCAGGCAAATGGCATTTAGGTGCTGATGGTAAGTTGCCAACAGACCAAGGCTTTGATATTAATATAGGAGGAGGACATTATGGGCAACCTCCAGGTGGATATTATTCTCCTTACGAGAATCCAATGATTGAAGATGGTCCTGAAGGAGAGTATTTAACAGATAGACTGACCAATGAATCAATTAAATTTATTGAAGAGAATCAAAACAGTCCCTTTTATGTTCATTTATCCTTTTATACAGTTCACACACCCATTCAGGCTAATAAAGAATACATAGAGAAGTTTGAAAATAAAAAAGAGCAATTAGAAGTTAAACTGCCTGTAAAAATTAAAGAAGGTGCAGGGTATACAGTACAAAATCAAACAGATGCTGCCTATGCATCTATGATTTATGCTTTAGATAAAAATATTGGCCGATTATTAGATAAACTTGACTCTCTTAGTCTTACAGATAACACTCTCATTATCTTCACTTCTGATAATGGCGGTCTTACGACATTAGAAAATGAAAAGAGAAATGCTCCTACTGCTGTTTTGCCCCTCCGAGCAGGTAAAGGTTGGGCTTATGAAGGAGGCCTTAGGGTGCCGTTTATTGTAAAGCCTGTGGGTGAACAAATTTCTAATAGAGTGTCTGAAACTCCTATTGTAAGCATGGATATTTATCCAACTATTTTAGATTATCTAAATGTTGAGAAAAGACCAGAACAACATGTAGATGCTCACAGTCTTTTTAATTTAATTGAAAATGGTGAAGACCTTCAACGGGAGTCACTATTTTTCCATTATCCACATTATCACGGTAGCGGATGGATTCCAGGAAGTGCGCTTAGATTGGGCGATTGGAAACTTCTTCACTTCTATGAAGACGATAGTTATGAATTGTATAACTTGAAAGATGATATAAGTGAAAAGAACGACTTGTCTGGTTTGCATCCAGAAAAAGTATCTTTGTTGAAGGAAAAACTTGAAGAGATGATTGAAAGCACTAATAGTAGTTTGCCCACACTCAACAAATAATTTTTCTCTAACAACTATAACCACAACATATAAAAAAGAGAAGGTGTTTAATATCCACACCTTCTCTTTTTTTATTTTATGTTGCTGAAGCAGTCATACATATCAACGTTCACTGAGCTTGTCGAAGTATTAGAAAATAATGCAATAATCTTGAAATCTACCATATAAGATCGGAGGAATATGAGATGAAAGTCAAATCTACGATGCAAGATTCAAAGAATATGGCATACAAGTCAAATCTACAACACAAGATTGGAAAAATATGACATATAAGTCAAATCCATGGTGATGTTTTTGAGTTGTATGTCATGAACTTCTGATCAGACTATTAGTTTTAGAGTTATGGATAAAAAAATATTGTGTGTATATGATTTATCAAAGACGCTCTGTAGGATGTTTGAAAGGATGATGTTTTCTTAATGGCAAACTACAATGAAACAAATTAGATTGAATTAGGTCAAGTGGATAGATATCTGCACCAGATATTAAAAAATAAGAGGATGCCCAATTTTATTGGACACCCTCTTATTTATATTAGTTTTTGATCTATTGCAAGAGACGTTCTTTTATACAGACTTGCTCACTTGCTCTATTATTTCCATTCCCCTTTGTATAGCTTTTTCGTTCATAGGTATTAGTTTGTGATGACGTTCGGGTAAAACTTTTTCCAATCCTTTCACCACATTTTCAAGTTTCACCATTGGCGATGTTTTGAGTAAACCGCCCAATACAATCATATTGAATACTCTGGCGTTGTCCATTTTCATAGCCTCTTCCATTGCATTTGTTTTGTATACATTGATGTCTGTGCGTGTTGGTGGATTTTGAATGCCCTCGGTATCATAAATTATGCTTCCACCTGGTTTCACCATCTTCTCAAATTTTTCAAGCGAAGGCTGATTTAATACGATAGCCACATCGTAACTATTGAGTACTGGTGAACTGATTCGTTCATCGCTTAAAATTACAGTAACATTGGCTGTGCCGCCTCTTTGCTCGGGTCCGTAAGCGGGAAACCACGAAACTTCTTTACCTTCCATGATTCCGGAGTATGCCAAAATCATTCCCATAGATAATACTCCTTGACCTCCAAAACCTGCAATTACAATTTCTTGTACCATATCTTTTGTTTTTATCGTCCTTTATTTATACGTTTTTAATATCGCCCAATGGATATGTTGGAAACATATTGTCTACCATCCACTTGTTAGATTGTACAGGAGTCATTTTCCAACCCGAACTGCAAGTTGAAACAATCTCTACAATAGAAGTGCCTTTTCCCTCCATTGAGTTTTCAAAAGCTTTGCGTATCATTCTCTTGGTTCTTCTAATAGCGGCTGCTGTATGCACTGCTTGGCGTGTTGCTAAGCAAACTCCATCTAACATTGCCACAAGGTCAAGTATCTTCAACGGATTGCCCATTGTTGCTGTATCGCGTCCTGTGGGGCTAGTAGCTGTTTTCATATTAGGTAGTGTAGTTGGAGCCATCTGCCCTCCTGTCATACCATATATACCATTATTGATAAAAATGATGGCTATGTTCTCGCCTCTGTTGGCTGCATGTATAGTTTCGGCAGTTCCAATGGCGGCAAGGTCGCCGTCTCCTTGATAAGTAAATACCATTTTGTCGGGCAACAAACGCTTTGTAGCAGTAGCCAAAGCAGGTGCGCGACCGTGAGCAGCTTGTTGCCAATCTATATCTAAATATTTATAAGCAAATACAGCACATCCAACTGGTGCAATACCAATGGTTATTTCCTGTATGCCCATTTCTTTAATTACTTCTCCAACTAATTTGTGTGCCACACCATGCGAACATCCAGGGCAATAGTGCATATAGTTTTCGTTCATTAGTTCTGGTTTGTCATAAACCAGATTTTCTGGACTTATAATTGATTCGTTACTCATATTCTTTGTTATTTATTGCTTGTTAATAAAACTGGTGTTATTTAGAAAATCGATACATAATATAAAACATACCAGCAATTCCTCCAGCAATCCAAGTAGTGGTTATATCTTTATCGGTTACGAAATAGGCCACAACGGTTGCTACAACAGATATTAGAAATAAAATTAAAATTACTTTTCTTACTTTTGGATTCATAGATAGCTAGTCTGTTTTTTATATTTATATTATTTCTGAACAACTTTTTCTTTCAAAGCTTCAAGCACTTTGTCTGGTGTAGGAACTATACCTCCTAAGCGTCCGTAAAACTCCACTTTTACTTTTCCATTAACAGC
>CAZIUT010000069.1:0-9300 GCA_964542545.1 uncultured Dysgonomonadaceae bacterium
GCCAGATTTTCATTCTGGAAAGAGGGGTTCGATTCCCCTATGGGCTACTAAATTATTACAAATACAGATTAGTTACACGTTATGGCAAATCATAAATCAGCAGAAAAAAGAATCAGACAATCAGAGGCTCGTCGTTTAGAGAATAGATATGTATCTAGAACAACACGTAATTCTGTGCGCGCATTTCGTGAATTGACTTCTAAGGAAGAAGCGCAAGCTAAATATCCTGAGGTTTGTTCAATGCTAGATAAATTAGCAAAGAAAAATGTGATTCATCAAAAGAAAGCAGATAACTTAAAATCTAAGTTAGCAGCTCATTTAAACTCTCTCTAGTTTAGATAAGTAAGTAGCTTTTTATATAAGACATTGAGCCGAACATTATTGTTCGGTTTTTTTATTATGTGGTTGCCTGTAATACATTGCTATTGAAGTTTGCTTTGAAAAGAGGCGGCGGCTTGCCCCTCACTCTTTTTACTACCAATAAAACAGACTTTTTAAATGGTTAATGATTAATTAACTGTTAATGCTTGATCAATTGTTATACACTCCGCTTGCGCCAATTTTCTAACACTTCGTCCTCTTCCGCAAGCTCAGTGACTGTCGGAGTGTTGCTGAACAAAATAATAGAACACAGATGACACTGATGTGACGGATGAGCGCGGATTAAACTGTAAATATATTTATCCGCAAAGAGACAATTGCTATTTACAAGGGACTTGTCTCACTTATCATTCATCACTATTCCTATTGCCAGCTTATTGTTTCGACAGACACCTCTCTTCATATCGGGATGACAGTGCTTTTTGTATT
The DNA here is from genome assembly GCA_964542545.1 of uncultured Dysgonomonadaceae bacterium. GTDB lineage: Bacteria > Bacteroidota > Bacteroidia > Bacteroidales > Dysgonomonadaceae > UBA2632. The sequence goes on from CAZIUT010000069.1 coordinate 811, forward strand.
ATTGTTTTTTTTGATAGAAACTCCTTGTAATAGCTCTCTAGATAAAGGTGTAGTTATACTTTTTGCCGCTATCCAAATCTGTAGAAACAATGATGCAGGTTAATTCTTTCCGATGCTTTTGTTTATATCCCAATAATATGAAAAAGAAGAGGTATTAGTGACTGTTTTTATTGGCGTTATCGCTATTTTTCACTATATTTGTTTGTTCTTTTTTAAGGAGTAATTAATTTATAAAAATCTTATATTCAATAAGATGTAATCTATATAAAAATGGTAGAAGAAGATAAAAAATTAGAAGATAACGGTTATTCGGCATCCAATATTCAAGTGTTGGAAGGTTTGGAAGCAGTTAGGAAACGTCCGGCAATGTATATTGGAGACACAGGTGAGAAAGGGCTCCATCATCTTGTTAATGAAGTTATAGATAACTCTATTGACGAGGCACTGGCAGGGCACTGTTCAGTAATTGATTTGTATATAAACGAAGACGGGTCCATTTCTGTGAGAGACGATGGGCGTGGTATTCCAGTTGATTTTCACGAAAAAGAGGGAAAGTCGGCATTAGAAGTTGTGATGACTGTGTTACATGCTGGGGGTAAGTTTGATAAAGGTACTTACAAAGTTTCTGGTGGTTTGCATGGTGTGGGTGTTTCGTGTGTAAATGCTTTGTCAATTTATTTGAAAGCTGAGGTGCATCGTGATGGAAAAATCTATGTTCAAGAATACTCTGAAGGCATTCCTGCAGCTCCTGTAGCGGAGGTAGGAACAACTGATGTTTCTGGAACAATTATTACCTTTAAGCCTGATGACACAATTTTTACTGTTTTAGAATATCGTTACGACATATTGGCTACTCGTTTGCGTGAATTGGCTTTCTTAAATTCTGGTATAACACTTAATATTACAGATAGAAGAGTTATAAAAGAGGATGGCTCTTTTAAATCAGAGTCGTTTTATTCTGAAAACGGACTCGAAGAGTTTGTTAAATATATAGATAGATCGAAAGAAACGCTTATTGATGATGCAATTCATATTGTAACAGAGAAAAACGGAATTCCTGTTGAAATTGCGATGACATACAATACTTCTTACAACGAAAACGTATTTACATACGTAAACAATATCAATACTATTGAGGGAGGAACTCATCTAACTGGTTTTAGAAGAGGTCTCTCAAGAACATTAAAGAAGTATGCCGACGACTCTAAAATGTTGGAGCGCTTGAAGATAGAAGTAAGTGGCGACGATTTTAGAGAAGGGCTCACAGCAGTTCTGTCTGTAAAAGTTCAAGAACCTCAATTTGAAGGACAAACCAAAACTAAGTTGGGCAACTCTGAGGTGATGGGCGCTGTGGACCAGGCAACTGGCGAAGCTCTAGGTTATTACTTAGAAGAGCATCCAAAGGAAGCAAGGATAATTGTAGAGAAAGTTATACTAGCTGCTACTGCTAGACATGCTGCACGCAAGGCGCGCGAAATGATTCAGCGAAAATCTCCTCTTACTGGAGGTGGACTTCCTGGTAAGCTTGCCGACTGTTCTAGTAAAGACCCTGCATTGAGCGAAGTGTTTATTGTGGAGGGTGACTCAGCTGGTGGAACAGCCAAGCAAGGCCGCGACAGAGAGTTTCAAGCTATTCTTCCACTGCGTGGTAAAATATTGAATGTTGAGAAAGCGATGCCTCACAAGATTCTTGAAAACGAGGAGATAAGAAATATTTACACAGCTCTTGGTGTTACTATAGGAACTGAGGAAGATTCAAAAGAACTGAATATTGATAAACTGCGTTATCATAAAGTTATTATTATGACTGACGCGGACGTTGATGGTAGTCACATTGCCACATTGATTCTTACTTTCTTTTTCCGTCACATGCGTCCTCTTATCGATAAAGGGTGTGTGTATGTAGCAACTCCTCCTTTATACTTAATGAAAAGAGGAAAAATTGAAGAGTATTGTTGGGACGATGCGCAGCGCCAAGCTTTTATTCTAAAATATGCTGATGGCAATGAAAATGCTGTGCATACTCAACGATATAAAGGTTTGGGAGAGATGAATGCAGAACAGTTATGGTCAACTACAATGAATCCTGAACACAGAGCCCTTCGCCAAGTAACTATTGAAAATAGTGCCGACGCTGATATGGTATTCTCTATGCTTATGGGAGAAGAGGTTGCACCGCGTCGTGAGTTTATTGAAGAGAATGCTTCGTATGCAAATATTGATGCTTAAAGCTTATTCTATAATAGGCTTAGCTCTTTTCTTATTTGTTATGTAATTGCATATAAATTTTTACATACAAATAATAAATAAAAAAAGATTTGTGTGTAGCATATTATATTAAAGAATAATGAGAGGAATTAGTTTTCCTCTCATTATCTTCATTAAATAGAATGTTAGATGAAACGCCCACCCTTTCTAAAGCTTAATGACAAAGTTGTTATTGTATCTCCATCTGGAAATATATCTCCAGTATATGTGAAAAATGCGATGGACATACTTAAAGAATGGGGTTTAAAGGTAAGTGTTTCTGAAAATGCTTTGCGAGAAACGGGACGGTTTGGTGGTTTTATTGATCAGAGACTTTCTGATTTGCAAACTGCTATAGATAATCCTGAGGTGAAATTAATATTTTGTTCTCGTGGTGGATATGGTGCTGTGCATTTGCTTGATAGATTAGATTTTTCTGCAATAAAAAACAATCCTAAATGGCTTATTGGTTTTAGCGATATAACTGCACTTCATGCAGCACTTCAGAGTCAAGGTGTTATGTCTATTCATGGACCCATGGCAAAACATTTCTCTGATGAAGGTGCTGCTAGCCTTTCTGTTCTCTACACAAAGGCAGCTGTTTCTGGCAAAGACCTCAATTATACAATTCCTGTAGAACACCCTCTCTTAAATAGATTGGGGAAAACTACAGGAACTTTGTTTGGTGGCAACTTGTCGGTTTTCACAAGCCTTCTTGGCTCAAAGTACACAAACATTCCCAAAAACGGTATACTGTTTATAGAAGATATTGGTGAGGAGCCTTATCGCGTAGATCGGATGATTTATCAATTAAAGATATCGGGAGTGTTCAATAAAATAAAGGGGCTCATTGTAGGTCAGTTCACAGAGTATAACGAAGACAATAAAATGTATGGCACTCTGTACGACTCTATTTTGTATGCTGTTAAAGAATATGATTTTCCTATCTGTTTTGGCTTTCCTGTTGGACATACAAGAGTAAATCTTCCCATGATAATGGGAGGAAAAGCCATACTGACAATAAAAGAAGATACCGTTTTACTCAAACAACGTTACTAGATATAACTATGTCTTTAGAATTATTATTGCTTTTGGGCTCAGTGCTCTTTTTTATTAGTATGATTGTTGGAAAAGCAGGTCATAAATTTGGGATACCTGTGTTGCTTCTTTTCCTTGGAGTGGGCATGGTTTTTGGTCAAGATGGTTTTGGTCTAGAATTTCAGAATATTCAAACTGCCCAAATAATTGGCACAGTTGCTTTAAGTATAATCCTTTTTTCGGGAGGATTGGATACTAAGTTTCTAGAGATAAAACCAATTATTCTTCCGGGTATAATTTTAGCAACTGGAGGTGTTGTGCTTACAGCTCTTTTTACCGGTCTTTTTATTTGGCAGCTCTCTGGTGCATTAGTCCCTTCGTTAGGAATTGGTGTATCAACAGCACTCCTGTTAGCTTCTACTACATCATCTACCGATTCTGCTTCTGTTTTTGGTATATTGCGTTCGCGCGGAACGATACTAAAAAATAATTTGCGCCCAATGCTTGAGCTAGAGAGCGGTAGCAACGACCCAATGGCATATATGCTCACAGTTACTATTATCACCATCATTAACTCTGGAGGAGTAAGCTTCTGGCATGTAGCATTGATGGTTATAGTTCAATTAGTTGTGGGTGCTGTGGCAGGATATTATCTTGGCAGGCTGTCAGTTGTTTTAATCAATAGAATAAGGCTTGATAATGGTGCTCTTTATCCCATTCTTCTTTTTACACTGGGTATGTTTGTATTTTCTCTCACCTATTTTCTTAAAGGTAATGGATACCTAGCTATTTATATTGCAGGACTAGTAATTGGGAATTCTAAATTTGTGCATAAACGCACATCTATGCGATTTATGGACGGTTTGGCTTGGATGAGCCAGATATTATTGTTCTTAACATTGGGTCTTTTAGTAAATCCACTCGAATTGTTAAGTGCTAATGTGTTGATCCCGGGTTTAATTATTTCGTTTTTCATCATTATTGTTGCTCGTCCACTGAGTGTTTTTTTATGCTTAATTCCGTTTAAACAAATATCTATACGTGACAAAGCCTTTGTTTCATGGGTAGGCTTGAGGGGTGCTGTGCCCATTATATTTGCCATTCTTGCATTGGCAGCCGATGTGCCTCATGCTCGATGGTTATTTAATATTGTATTTATTATAACGCTGGTTTCCTTAATTCTTCAAGGTACTTTTTTGAATAAAGTAGCTTCGTGGCTCAAGCTTTCAAAACAGCCTGTACAATACCGTAGTTTTGAAGATTTTGATGTTGAGTTTTCAGAAGAGATAAAATCGGCCATGACTGAAATACTTATTACGGAGGATATTATAAAACATGGCAAAAACCTTATGGAGATGCCTCTCCCAAACAATACACTAGCCGTAATGGTAAAGCGAGGTGAAAGTTATTTCATACCCACAGGACAAACAAAATTGTGTGTTGGTGATAAGTTGCTTGTAATATCTGATGACGAACAAGCCTTGAAAGAGACCTATAAAAGCATGGGTATATCAGAATTTTCATATCATAAGAATAAATAACACTGTTGTGAGACTATCTAATAAACTGTCATACATCATATTATTACCTATTATACTGCTCATTGTATTATGTAGCTCATGTCAGTCTAGTAAAGATACAGCCAATATACCTACACCTACACTAATGTCTTATAACCAAGTATCCCCTAATTTTAATGCAGATAGTGCTTATTTGTTTATTAAAAGACAGGTAGACTTTGGGCCCCGCACACCCAATAGTGCTGCACATATTGACTGTGGCGATTATCTTGTGAAAAAGTTGAAAGAATTTGGAGCAGAAGTAATAGAACAAAAAGCAACACTAAAAACTTATGATAACATAACACTTAATGCACGCAATATTATAGGAATATACAACCCAGAGCATGAAAAGAGGATTCTTCTCTTTGCACACTGGGATACACGCCCTTTTGCCGACCAAGACCAAGATAAAACAAAACAAACTCAACCCATTTTAGGAGCAAATGATGGGGCTAGTGGAGTGGGAGTTTTGCTTGAGATAGCTCGTAAGCTAAACAACATACCTGTAGATATAGGAATAGATATTATTTTTTTTGATGCGGAAGATTGGGGGCAGCCTAGCTATGAGCGCAATCAAGTACCTGGAAATTGGTTTTGTTTAGGCTCGCAGTATTGGGTTAAGAATCCTCACAGACCAAATTACAGAGCAAACTTTGGTGTCCTTTTAGATATGGTGGGCGCACAAAACGCAACTTTCTACAAAGAGGGCTATTCAGTAGAATATGCTTTAAATATAACAGAAAAAGTGTGGGCTTCTGCTTCAAGATTAGGCTATGGTAGTTTTTTTATAAATAAAAAAAGTGGATATATTACAGATGACCACGTTCCTGTTAATCAGTTTCGCCGTGCACCAAGCATAAACATAATTCATACATCGGATGATACATCTCATGGGTTTGGTGAGTATTGGCATACACACAATGACAACATGAATGTTATTGATAAGGCTACGCTAAAGGCTGTGGGTCAGACTGTGATGGAAGTGCTCTATACAGAATAATAAATACCTAATGTGGGTATGATTTAAAAATACAAAATACAGATTATGCAAACTATAGAACAAGTACAACAAGAGATAATAGAAGAGTTTTCAATGTTTGACGATTGGATGGACAAATATGCTCTTATAATTGAACAAGGCAATTCACTTGAAAAATTAGATGAAGTGTATAAAACACCTCAGAATATAATTGAAGGATGCCAAAGTCGTGTATGGTTGCAAACAGATTACAAAGATGGTAAATTGCATTTTCGTGCCGAAAGTGATGCTGTTATTGTTAAAGGATTGCTGGCGTTAGTATTGAAAGTGTTTTCAGGGCGTACTCCTGATGAAATAATTGAAGCTAAATTACATTTTCTAGAAGATATAGGGCTCACAGAACATCTTTCTCCAACTCGCTCAAATGGGCTGCTCGCAGTGATAAAACAGATACGTTTTTATGGAATAGCTTATAAAGCTAAAGAGCAACAAGGGCAGTAATGAGCACCGAATAATTGAAGGCGCAACATTTTTATTGTGTTGCTAAAGTTTAGTTAGCACTTATAACTAAAAAGGAGGATTCATTTCTCCTTTTTTTTGTATTCAAATTTGCTGCAAAGCAGTTATTTATAGTATTTAAGTGAGAGCATTAGTAAAACAATGAGTTTTCATAAAGAATCATCTTTGCGAAAAACTACTATATTCATTCTACCATCTTATTAAACTGAGAGGTTTGTTGCAAAATTAGGTTGCGTATATTTTTGAATAAATCAATTTTTATGAATCAAAAGTCAAATCTGAGGTATATTGATTCAATAATCATGTCTTCAAATTCAAATCTGGTATGTAGGATTGTAAGATTATGTCATAAAAGTTAAATCCATAACGAAAGATTTTAAAAAGATGAGATGAAAGTCCAATCCATCCATGTAAGATTAGAAGATTATGTCATAAAAGTCCGATCCATCGTCATGTTTTTGAGCTGGCAAGCCCCAATAAAATAAATTAGATTTCATGGGCAGGTAAATAGATAGCTGTTTTGCTTCAGTGTATCAGTTAATGGTGAGTGAGCTTTATGTAAGTAAAATAAATAGCAATGGAATAATAATTCCTATAATCAATTCTATTCCACCTCTTCCCCACAAACCTTTTTTACCACGCGTCATTACCAATCCAGTGAGGATTATAATAATGAGTGAGAATGCAAATATATCTGAAAACACTGTCCACCACTTATTTGGATTGTAGTGTAGCCAATTAAATTGACTAATTAGTGGGCGTTTTCTTACTTGTTCATAAAGGGCATTGCCGTTTGCAAGGTCTACTTCTAATGATGATCCTCCTTTCAGGAAAACCTTCATCGATGAGTTATTGGGGAAATAGTGCTTTGTATAGTTGTTAGCTTCCTTGTATGGCTCAAGTATTGTTATAACTTTATCTTTGGTTAGTATCTCTTGTGATAGTGGATAACTCCCTTCTACATTAAAACTGTAAGTTTTGATTGAGTAGTCTGAATTGAAATCTTTTTTGTGATTCAATACAAATCCCGAAATGGCGTAGATGATAATGACACCTGAGAAAAAAAAAGACAGGTCGCGATGAATTATACGCGACCACTTTCTCAGTTGTTTTATAAAGTTTTTGTTCATAACTATAAAACAGAATAATCTATTGCTTCAATGTAATAGAATGACAAGTAGTTTTTGCCTTTAGATTTATTTCTTTGTGCTATTTTTTCTCTAAAGTCTTTTATGCGTGCAGCTTCGCTGTTTACATCTTCTTGACCTTGGGCTTTTAGTTCAGTTGAGCAGCCCTCACCATCTTCGCCATGCTTATCAACAGTGCCCTCAGCTATTCTAGCCTCCCATTGTGCTAAGTAGCTCTCGTCGATACGTTCTTCTTTTAAAGAGCCTTTTACTTGTATAATGCTATTTACACATTCTGCTTTAAATGCACCTAAAGCATCATTTGTTTCAACACGAATGGTGTTTGATTCATTGTCGCCCATCAAGAATAGTTTTTTACCACCATGTGAGCAAATGTGCGTGCAAAGGCCTTCTACTAAAACAGTATTGTCAATCTCTTGCTCTGCATTTGCCAATATTTCATCAACTGATGTGTAAGTTTGTACTGTGTTGGTGTTAGTTTCATCTGTTTTCTTGTTGCTTGTACAACATGTAAGTGTCAGAATACTTATTAAAGCGATTAGGAGTAGAGTTGCTTTTTTCATTTGACTGTGTATTAAATTGTTGTTTGTAAGTTCTATTTCGCTTACAAATATATATATAAATGCTCGTTAACTCAAATTGCAATGTTCCTATTATAACAGATATAGGGGTGTTTAGTAATTTATTTTTCATTAAGTCATCCTATAAATGGTAACTTATTTATCTTTGTATATCAAAATCTTATAAAGCCCAATAATTATGAAGCACACAACATTTTTAGCGGTCCTGTTTTTATTGTTAGTGGCCGCTTGTAACCAAAAAAAAGAGAATAAAGTATTGAAACAGTCAGATTTTACGACACCACCTATCGCAAAAGTTAAGCCCGATACGTTTGTTGAGTTTAACCAACAGCGCATCGATAATTACTATTGGATGAAAGATAAAACAGATCCAGAGGTAATTGATTATTTAAATGCAGAGAATGCATATACTGAAA
>CAZIUT010000070.1:0-9187 GCA_964542545.1 uncultured Dysgonomonadaceae bacterium
GCACATAGCGTCCTTTTCTTACTAATTGTTGAATTGTAGGCATTTTTCTACTTTACTTTAATCTAATTAATCACTTTTGGTTCAGCTAAATTTATTTTTGAGCTACAAGATAAACCTCAACACTTTAATACAATACTCGTATAATGAGGCTATTATATCATTGAGTTTAATTATCTGAGGCTAAAAACGGCACAAAATTACAAAGAATCAACTACATATGCAAAGAAAACGACCATTATTTGCAATATATTTTACGATTGTGCATTGAATCTTAATTGGATAGAAAATAACTACTACTTAATTAAGTCTATATTAATCATAAACAGCAGTAAGTTTCTCTTGGTATAATTCGAGGTTAATAAGTGCAATTTCATTTTGGTTCAACATGTGTAAAAACATATTCAATTTGTGGAAAATTATCGCGCACTATATCTTGAACATTATGACCAATAGCGTGTCCTTCATCAACCGATAAAGTAGCTGACACACGAACATGTATGTCCACCACATAGCGCATTCCAAATTTACGAATATAACACTTCTCAGTGTCTATAACACCAGCCACCTTCTCTGACAAGCTTCGCACCTCATCTATAAGCTCATCGTGATTCTGCTCATCTAACAATTCTCCAAGAGCAGGCCTGAACAGAAAGTAAGCATTCACAATAATAATTACTGAGGCAACAAGTGCAGCCCAGTCATCTAAATGCTCGTAACCCTCACCAAGCAGCAGCGCTAAGCTTATTCCTATAAAAGCTGCAAGCGATGTTATTGCATCACTCCTATGATGCCATGCATCAGCTTTTAAAGAGGTGCTATCGGTTTGCTTGCTTTTCTTTCTCACAAACTGATAAAGTAGCTCCTTATATATTATAATACCTGCCAAGACTATTAATGTATAAGAACTTGGCATCTTTTGAGGCGACTGTATATTATTTATAGCCTGGAAAGCTATAAATCCAGCACTTATTATAAGAAATAAAACAACTAAAAAACTAATAATAGGTTCAACCTTACCATGACCAAACGGATGATCTTCATCGGCGGGTTTATCTGAAACTCTTAGCCCTAAATATATAATGAATGATGAGAAAACATCTCCTATACTTTCTATCGCATCGGCTATTAATGCAAATGAATTTCCAATAAGGCCGGTAATCAATTTGACAAACACTAAAACAACATTCCCAATCAAGCTAAGAAGTATAGTGTGGCGAGCATGCTCGCCATTTGTGAGAGTTTTTTTCATATCAGGAAAAACTTATTATTAGATTGCTTCTTGCTCTTTCAAAAGTTCACAAATATAACAAAATATGATAGAGCTAACTAATTACTCTGATTTTCTTAAAGGCAAATCAGTCATCAACACCGTGTTTTTCAAATACTCAAATTCTAATTCAAAAGTTTCGGAGAAGATATCTTTACCCACATTATCTTCAATTTGAGCTGTGGTCCAAAGTTTGCCACCTTCTAAGTTAAGGTTGTCAAAATCTTTCTCTGAATTAATAATCGACACATATAAAAAAATGAGTCTTTTTGTTTGCTCATTTTCAAACACATATTTAAGTATAAATCTCATAGGCAACGTGTCTGCATTTATCTCTTTTCTTATTGTATTTTTTATAGACTGTCCAATATTATGCTCGTATTGCATATATGTTTCGAAAGGGTAGTCTAACTTGCCAGGGTCAAGTAGTCTGGACTCGTCTCTATCTTTAAGATAAACCATACCATTGTGTATGAGAGCTACACGAACGAGTGGGTGAAGAAACCTATTCTTCAAACCCATCGATACAGACTTGGCCACTCTTCCATGCACAGCCCCACTTTCGCTTATTACTGGTAGCCACTCTTCTCCTTGCAAACGCTTATAAAGTAATCTAAATCTTAAAGCCTGAAAAACAATTATTACAGCAAGGATAAATTGAAATAAATTTAAAACGAGGACTGTATCAATCAAAGTGTATTGAACACTTAAGAATACTCGAAAACCTAAAATTATAATTAAATGAAATGTAAGTGCATATTGGGTCTGAAAAGCAACTTGAAGTGACTCTTTGAAATAAAATCTTTTTTCGCCTAATCGCTTCTTACCAACTTTTTTTATTAGTTTTTTTCGCAACAATCTGAATATCATAAGAGCTATTACAAGTGCCACTTCTGCAAGAATAAATGAACGTTGCGACTGAAAATCGGGAGCTAAAACAAAAAGCCCCAAAGCAGCAATAAAAAAACCCCATGCCGATATATCATATAATATACGCAACTCTTGTCGCACTCTAAAAAGCAATGGGGCAATAGACAGAGCAAAACCAATTCCAAAGGCATAAAGCGTATCTATTTGTACAATTAAAATTGAAAATACAAGATACGGAATCAACCCTAAAGCTGGATTAGTCAAAACACGTTTTATAAAACTATCAGTTGGCATATATATATTGTAAAAAACTCTCTATTCATAAACAACTACTTAAACTGGTATTTTTTTGATGAAGTATAACTTGCTCAATAATCTATAAAGAGATTAGAAAGCTAATACAACAACACATAACAAAACAAATTGTTGGAAATGCTCTGTTTAGCAATTCCAACAACTACAAAAAGCATCTTGCTTATCTCCAGGAAGTAAAAAACCACTTATTTGAGACACATAATTAAGAATTGCTCTAAATAATGTAAGTAATGTGGCATTATAACAATAAGGTATATAGATTGTTTATGTATTGAAGAAAATATAACAAATAGCCAGACTATCTATAGCCAACAACCCGCTTGAGAGATATTATCACCCATTTATCAACCAACAAATAGCTCCTAAGAAAATAATGTAAACGCCAACTACAAACACAATCAAGCATAATAGTTCTTCAAGAATGGTCTACAAGTTGTTTTTATAGTAATTAATCACCTTGTTGTAAATATACATTCTTGAATTGCCTTCATTTATGAAATGGTTTTTATCAGGAAAGACAAACATATCAAAATGTTTATCAGCTTCTATCAATGCACGTGTATATTCTGCAGAATTTTGAACATGCACGTTATCATCAGCTGTTCCATGAATCAACAGTAAGTTGCCCTGTAGCTTATCTGCCAATTTAATAGCCGATCCATTGTCATATCCAACAGCGTTTTGTTGTGGAGTGCGCATAAAGCGCTCTGTATATACGGTGTCGTAAAAACGCCAATCAGTAACTGGTGCTATTGCTACACCCGCTTTAAAAGCTCCGTTTCCTCTACTCATACTCATGAGCACATTAAAACCACCATAACTCCATCCCCAAATGCCAATTCTCTCACCATCTATATATGGTAGCGTTGCAAAATAGTTTGCTGCTGCAATCTGATCGTCAGACTCAATAATACCAAGGTTGAGATAAGTTTGTTTTCTAAAAGCTTCGCCACGCGCCCCTGTTCCTCTACCATCTACCGATGCTATTATATAGCCCTGCTCTGCCAATGCATAATACCAATCTATTCCATATCTATCCAGCACTTGCTGAGAATTTGGACCTGAATACTGAATCATAACAACCGGATACCTCTTAGTGGCATCAAACGATGACGGTTTTATCATCCATCCATTAAGTTGCGTTGTGCCATCGGCTGCTGGCACAGTTATAAACTCTTTAACTGGAAAGTTTGCCAAAGCAGCTTTTTGCGCCACCGATTGATTGTCTTGCAATGTTCTCAAAAGCTTTCCACTTGAGCTATGTATTGTAATTAAAGTTGGAGTAGCAGTGTTTGACCAATTATTTATATAATACTTGCCATTGTTGCTAAAAGTGGCAGCGTTATATCCACTATTAGACGACAGCTTAGTGGTGACAACTTTATCAATAGTTGTTTTATAAATACTCCGTTGCAAAGGGCTTTCATTGGCTGCTTGATAGAAAACTGCTCCAGCTTCTGGGTCAACTGCAAGTAAACTTGTAACATCGAAGCTTCCGCTGGTCAACTGTTTTTGAAGCGCACCAGTATTACCATATATATAAATGTGGCTGTAACCATCCTTTTCGGATATATAAGTAAATTGATTGGGCAAAAAATGAATAGATTTCAAAAAATCAGAATCGATATAATACTTATTCTCATCTCGTAATATTAATTTAGACACTGTGCTTCTTGGATTAGTAAAATACAAATCAAACCTATTTTGATTACGATTAAGCGTCATTACCGCCAATTGAGCAGCATCTGTTGTAAATGTAATTCTTGGTATATACCCATCTTCATCTAAAGGAACGTCCATTTTGCGGGTAGTTTGCGCATTTATATCGTACACATAGCATGCCACTCTAGAGTTTTTCTCTCCTGCCTTAGGATATTTATATGTATATGAGCCAGGGTAAAGCTCTCCCTCATAAGTTTGAAAAGAAAACTCTTTTACATCAGACTCATTAGTTTTCACAAAAGCAAGTAATTTATTATCTGGAGAGAACTCCATTAATCGTGTCTCAGCAAACTCCTCTTCATAAACCCAATCAGTGGCACCATTTATAATTTTATTGAATGCACCATCATTAGTAACCTGCAACTCTGTATTGAAATCAAACTTGGCCAACCATATATTGTTATCTATTACATAGACCAACATTTTACCATCGGGAGAGAAAGTAGGTATCATCTGCTTTGAATCGTTCTCAGATAGTTTTCTCACCAAGTTACGACGAACGTCGTGATAATAATAGTTTGCTTTAAAAGAATGACGATAAATTTGCTCTCTATCTTTATATACAATTACCCTAAACTCATCGGGACTAACCAAGAATCCTTGAAAAGTATCAAATGTACATTGACGTGCTTTTTCTGTGCTAAATAGAGTATCAACCACATTACCTGTAGCATACTCAAACTTCACAACAGCGTTGCTTCTATCATTCATTTGATAATAATGCATTCCATCTGCCGATGAAACCATTGGCTTCACTCCTTTAGGACTATAAACACCATCCACAATTTCTTTTAATCCATATTGCTGTGCAGACAGACTAAAACTTACAATCAAAAGCACAGCTAGAATCCAAATCTTTTTCATATACAAATTTATTTTAATCACAAATATATGATATTTATCTCAATTTTTCCCTGGTACAAGACAAAAACTATATAGCTATATATTTGCTTGACATTGACAATAACAATAACAATAACAATAACAAAATAAGTATGTCAGTAATCATATCATTGACAAAGATGTAATTAATTATTATCGCACTCGTTTTCAAATAAAGTTTTGCTTAAAGGATGCCAAGGGCTATACTGAGCTTACACACTTCAAAACAAGAGCTGTAGAGAACCTTTTTCTTGAACAGTTAACTTTTTTGTTTATCATTTTCCTCAAAAAAGAAGAAGCCTTCTTGTAAACACTAGTTATGCTAGACAATTAATGTTAAAAAAAACTGGTTCCTGCTTTAATTTAAACTGAACTTACTATCTTTAAAGATTAATTAGAAAGATTTTTATCTTGGTGAAGTTTATTTCATTACCATGTTTATATTTAATCTAAATGGCTGTTTAAAGTTAAAAAAATAATTAAACAAAAACAAAACAATTATGAAACAATTAGTATCTACAATCTGTCTTAGCGTATTGTTAGCTTTTTCAATTTCGTGTTCTAAGGATTCTGATGATCCTATAGTAATTGATCCTGATCCCGTTCATGAGTATTCTATCGACAAACAAGAGTTTAATGCCCCTGAAGAAGGTGGAGACTTTACTGCTAAAATAAAGTCGAACATCCAATGGACTGCTTCAAGCAAAGATAGTTGGATAACATTAAAGACTCAAGGTGCCAAAGGTGATGCTGAACTTGTATTTACTGTAGGCCTAAATGATATTGATGAAGAACGCACAGGAGAAATTATAGTGGGCTTTTCAGATGCTAAGGATGAAAAGAAAATAAAAGTTACTCAAGCTGCAAGTTCTCAAGTTCCTGAGCCTAGAGGGCCTAATCTATATGTTAAAGCTACAGCTGATGAAAGCAACAATGGCTTGACATGGGAAACTGCTACTAGTCTATCAAAAGCTCTTAAAATGATGAGGGATGGTGATAACATTCACATTGCTGCTGGAACACACATACCAACTAATAAGATTACAGGTGGTGATAAAGAGCGTGATTACACATTTGAAATTAATAAAAATGTTACACTTATTGGAGGATACCCTGCGAATGCTACAGATGGAGCAGTTGCCGATAAAAACAATGAAACTATCCTTAGCGGAACAGATAAATTTTATCACACTGTTACTGTAACAGCTCCTGTGAAAAGTGGAGAAAAAATAACTCTTAAAAACTTATCTATAAAACATGGAAAAGCTGGAGTAGAAGCTGATGGTCAAGTAGAAGTGGGTGGATATATGTTTAATCGTAATTTTGGTGGAGGACTCTCAATAGGTATATCCGCAGTAGATGTTATTGATTGTAAGATATCAGATAATGAATCTGAAGGTTTTATAGCTGGTGTTTATGTACATAGTGGTGCAATTGCAAAATTAATAAATACTGAGATAGTTAATAATTCAACTACAACTCTAGGTGGTAATTGTGGAGGAGTCCATAATGCGGCTACAACCTATTTAATAGGCTGTAATATTTCGGATAATTCTTCAACGGGAACTACCGCCGCTTTATATAATTACGATAATGTTGCAAAAAATCCGACTTATATGTATATATATAATAGTACAATAGCACGGAATACAAATAGGGTAGATGGTGGTATGGAAACAGCCTTTGGTGCAGGATTATATGCACGAGAAAATTCATACACACAAATTGTAAACTCTACATTTTATGCAAATGAGTGTTTAGGCACCGGTAGTACAATAGCAATGTATGGTGTAGCTGGAAGAGAGGCTGTTGTTGATGTTGTAAGTAGTACTTTTTATAATAATATTGGTGGTGGATTTATAACTAGAAATTCAAATTGCAAGTTAAATATTTACAATTCAATTACAACAAATAATTCACGCCTAAATAATTTTGCATCTAATTCAGCTACTTTATCTTATACAATTGAAGAAGACAAAGTATTAGATGAAGCGGGGAATGCTATTGACGGTGAAACATTTGATTACAACACTATGATTAGTAGCATGGGCGCAAATGGCACCTGCATGATAACAGCATCATCTCCTGCAGCAACTCATGGAATGAGTGTTAGCTTATTGCAAAATTTGGCGAAAACATTTAATCCAGTAATTGATAATGATATAATTACAAAAGACCAAATTAATCAATCTCGTTCGGGTAAAAAAGCAATGGGTGCAGTTTTACCTAATTAAATATTTAATTTCAAAGATATATTTTTATTGAATAAATTGAAGAGGGTGTCCAAAACTTATTGGACACCCTCTTTTTTTGAAATCTTTGCACGTAAAATTATTGAAACAAAGTATTGTAATATTTTTTATGTCAAAGTTTTAATGACTATACTCCTTCTGACTTCGACAATGTTTCATCCTAAATAATTTTCACAGAACTCCTTGTCAAAAAATTTTGCGATTATTAATCCAGAATAAGCAATAATCTAAGTACATGACAAAAAAATAAAGATGATAGTATCGGATTGATAATTTAAGAAAAATATAAAACACACCATTAAATAATACATATCAACTTCACGGTTATATACCGTAATATATAAAATATTTTTTGTATCTTTGTTCATGGAAAAAATGTATTTTAGGAAACTATCAAGTAAGCAAAGGTATATTCTTCGCCTTCGAGGAGTTGACTTAATCAAATAAGGTAAAAAACAGAAGGACGTAGCCTCAGTTTTTGGGGTTCGATCCAGTTTAATGTTAAAAAAGACTATTTCCTGCTTTAATTTAAACTGAACTTACTATCTTTAATGATTAATTAGAGAGATTTTTATCTTGGTGAAGTTTATTTCATTTTCATGTTTATATTTAATCTAAATATCTGTTTAAAGTTAAAACTAAAATAAAACAATTATGAAACAATTAGTATCTACAATCTGTCTTAGCGTATTGTTAGCTTTTTCAATTTCGTGTTCTAAGGATTCTGATGATCCTATAGTAATTGATCCTGATCCCGTTCATGAGTATTCTATCGACAAACAAGAGTTTAATGCCCCTGAAGAAGGTGGAGACTTTACTGCTAAAATAAAGTCGAACATCCAATGGACTGCTTCAAGCAAAGATAGTTGGATAACATTAAAGACTCAAGGTGCCAAAGGTGATGCTGAACTTGTATTTACTGTAGGCCTAAATGATATTGATGAAGAACGCACAGGAGAAATTATAGTGGGCTTTTCAGATGCTAAGGATGAAAAGAAAATAAAAGTTACTCAAGCTGCAAGTTCTCAAGTTCCTGAGCCTAGAGGGCCTAATCTATATGTTAAAGCTACAGCTGATGAAAGCAACAATGGCTTGACATGGGAAACTGCTACTAGTCTATCAAAAGCTCTTAAAATGATGAGGGATGGTGATAACATTCACATTGCTGCTGGAACACACATACCAACTAATAAGATTACAGGTGGTGATAAAGAGCGTGATTACACATTTGAAATTAATAAAAATGTTACACTTATTGGAGGATACCCTGCGAATGCTACAGATGGAGCAGTTGCCGATAAAAACAATGAAACTATCCTTAGCGGAACAGATAAATTTTATCACACTGTTACTGTAACAGCTCCTGTGAAAAGTGGAGAAAAAATAACTCTTAAAAACTTATCTATAAAACATGGAAAAGCTGGAGTAGAAGCTGATGGTCAAGTAGAAGTTGGTGGATATAAGTTTAGTCGTAATTTTGGTGGAGGATTTTCAATAGGCATTTCCGTAATAGATGTTATTGATTGTAAGGTATCAAATAATAAATCGGAAAATCACATAGCGGGTGTTTATGTGCATAGTGGTGCAATCGCAAAATTCATTAATACAGAGATAGTTGAAAATGCAACTATAAATCAACGTGGTAATTGTGGAGGAGTTCTTAATGCAGCTACAACCTATTTAATAGGCTGTAATATTTCGGATAATTCCTCAATGGGAACTACCGGCGGTTTGTATAATTTTGATAAAGAAAATAATGGAAACAGTGTAGCTTCCTTGTATGTCTATAATAGTACCATATCAGGAAATACAAATATAGTGGAGGGTGGTATGGAAACAGCCTTTGGTGCAGGATTATATGCACGAGAAAATTCATACA
>CAZIUT010000071.1:0-7526 GCA_964542545.1 uncultured Dysgonomonadaceae bacterium
TGCAAAGGCTCACCGATATAAGAAACGAACTGGCAAAAGAAGCTGATGTACCTGCTTATGTTGTTGCAAAAACAAAATCGCTGCAAGAATTGGCTGACTATCTACCCCAAACACCCAAAGATTTTTTGTTGATATATGGTTTTGGTAAAGTAAGGTTAGAGAAATATGGTAGTTATTTCTTAGACGAAATTAGAAAATATTGCGAAGAGAAGGGTTTGTCATCGCGCATGAGTGAAATGGATGCTTCGCAAAAAGAGAAAAAGCAAGAGAAAGAGAAAAAGCCAAAACAGGTGAAGGGTGCAAGTCAAAGAGAGAGTTTAGAGCTTTACACAGAAGGGAAAACTATTGAAGAAATAGCCGAACTGCGAAGTTTGAAGGTGGGCACAATTGCATCGCACTTGAGTCAGTTTCTGAAAACAGGCGAGGTGAAGGTTGAAGACTTTGTAGCGGATGCTAAACGAGAGGAAGCGATGGAGATGGTGAGGAAAAATCCCGATCAATCTGCCTATAAAACTTTATACGCATTTCTTGATACTACAGAGTTGATGTTTTTTTCGGCGTGGTTAAGATTGCAGGGTGAGTGAGGTAATCAATTGAAAATTGATTGATGAGAATGACAGGGTTCGCTTTAACCCATATTATGTAGCCGTTTTAGGCCTAACATAGATGCTATGTGGAATACGAAGCCTCACTTTTACGTGAAATTAAATACTTGAATAATGCGGAATAAATATTTTTTTATACAAAGAAGAAATTTAGAGCGCTTAAATCTAATATCTAAAATTGTAAATTACGGATTAGCAAGAAGTTTTTGAGAAACTACCGCAATGTAAGTTAATATAGAGTCCTGAGCCACTGATGTGTATTTATATTTTAAGATTTTACCGAACCGTTGATAATAGCACTATGTTAAAATGCTGGGGTTGTTATTTAACAAAAATTACGATGGCATTCTTTGTATATGCGTTTTTTTACTTTACTTTTGTTTTTGAAAAATGTGGCAATCTGCAACATAAGTTAACACAGTAAATATAAAAACAGAAGTATGAAATGATGAATTTATTCAAAAAAAAGAAATTAAGAAAAAAACAAGAAGAATCTTTTAAGTAACAAATTTTTAAGTTTGATCATGAAGAGTATAAACAAATTATTTTTTATTATGATTGCTCTTATTCTGCAAAGCTTAATTGTTAGTCCTCTCTTTGGGAAGGAAAATAACGAAAGAGCTTTAGAGCAGACTCCAAGAGTGATAACTGGTACTGTTAAGGATGCTATGGACGAGCCGTTGCCAGGTGCATCTGTAATTTTGACAGGAACAACACAAGGAACGGTAACAGATATTGATGGGAAGTTTACTATTAGGGTCCCAAGTGGTGTAAATAGTATAGAGGTTACTTTTATCGGTATGAAATCTCAAATAGTAGATATAAAGGGCAAAAACACTGTATCTATTATTTTAGAAGATGAGACTATTGCATTAGAGGAATTTGTAGCCATTGGATATGGTGTGCAGAGAAAAGAAACTGTTGTAGGGTCTGTTTCACAGGCCACAGAAGAGGATCTGAAAAAGATTGGAAATGTAACAGATTTAACATCAGCTTTATCAGGTCAGCTACCTGGTCTTGTCTCTCTTACAGGCTCGGGTGAGCCTGGAGGTGTGTTAACAGGTCAGAGCGCAACAGATCTTTACATTCGTGGACAAAACACATGGAATGGTGGCCAACCTTTAATATTGGTTGATGGTGTTGAGCGCGATATGAATAATGTGGAGGTTAATGAAGTAGCTAGTATTTCTGTTTTAAAAGACGCATCTGCTACTGCAGTTTTTGGTGTGAAAGGCGCTAATGGAGTTATTCTAATAACTACAAAACGTGGTCAAACTGGCAAAACTAGATTAGATTTTAATTATTCTTCAACAGCTCAGATGGTCTCTAAACTTCCAGATAAGTTAGATTCTTATGAGGCTTTGATGTTGAGGAATGAAATGATTGAGAGAGAGGGAGTTTTAAATCAATCTTCTTGGGGCGCATATGTTCCACATGAACTTGTTCAACGTTATCAAAAACCACAAAAGCCTGAGTATAGAGAGATTTATCCTAATGTTGACTGGGCAGATGAAATGTTTAAAGATGTGGGTCTTTCTCACAGAGCGTCCTTAGGTATTAGGGGTGGGAGTAAAGTACTTCAGTTTTTTGGATCGTTTGCATATTTACATGAAGGAGATATGATTAGAGATTATGATAATGGTAAAGGATATGATCCGAATTATAACTTCAACCGCTTTAATTTTAGGAGTAATATTGATGCTAATTTAACAAACACTACAAAAGTAACTTTAGACATATCAGGGTTTTATAGTTTGAAAAACACAAACTACGGTAACGAGGGTAGCGGTCGGGCAGATGGTTGGTTATGGCAATCTGCATATGGTTTAGCACCAAGTTTATTTGTTCCAAGATATGAAGATGGAAGATGGGGCGCATATCAAGAAGGTGGTAATGCAACTCAGAACCCACTAGCAGTTTTTTATAATTTAGGGCAAAGACAAACAAGAACTACACAATTAAATTTTGACCTAAGTGTTCAACAAGATCTAAAATTTATAACAAAAGGTCTTACAGCTAAAGCGTCATTCTTTTATGATAATAGTATACGTTCAGAAGGAGGTATATATGACAATGTTAATAGCGTTAGACCTGATGAGGCAGGAACGAATGTTAGGTTTAAACAAATTTATCCTGATAGATATATAGGACCAGATCAAGACCCGAGCGAATATACCCTTATTCAACCAGTTTCACAGGAAGAGTATGATTGGTATATGAGACCATGGTCTATAAGACAAGAGTCTGTTTGGGCTGCAAACATGTCTGGATATATCCCTGTTTTTCGCAGAATGATGTACCAAGCCCAGCTTAACTACTCACGTAGGTTTGGTCCTCACAGTGTTTCCGGATTAGGATTATTTAAAAGAGAAGAAAATGCTAGAGGGAACATGTTTAAAAATTATCGAGAAGATTGGGTTTTTAGAACTACATATGATTATGACTCAAGATATTTATTTGAGGCTAATGGTGCTTACAACGGATCTGAGCAATTTGGACCAGACTACAGATTTGAATTCTTCCCTTCTGTAGCAGTTGGATGGTATGTATCTAACGAAAGCTTTTTTAAAGCAGAATGGGTAGATATGCTAAAATTAAGATTTAGTATGGGTGTTGTTGGAGACGACCGAGTAGGTGGAAGTAGGTGGCAATACGCATCGCAGTATGCTTATGGGGGTAGAGCAGGATTAAATGCATCTTCTAATGGTTTAAGTCCTTATACTATGTATAGAGAATCTGTAGTAGGAAACCCAAATATCAGGTGGGAGTCAGCATTAAAAAAGAACTTTGGATTGGAATTTGGTGTTTTTAGAAACCTATTATCATTAAACTTTGACTATTACACAGAGAATAGAACCGATATCTTGATGACTGGTGGATCCAGGGCTATTCCTCCCTTTTTTGGAACAACACCTCCAAGTGCAAACTTAGGAGAAGTAGATTCAAAAGGATTTGAGATAGAATTAGGATATAATCAAAACATTTCAAGAGATCTTCACCTGTGGTCTAAACTTGCTATTACTCACAACGAAAATGAGGTGATCTTTAGAGATGATGCAGAACTTCAATATGAATATTTAAAAAATGCAGGATATCCAATTGGTCAGGTTAGAAGTTTAATTAGCTCTGGTTTTTATAATAATTGGGATGATGTTTATGCAAGTGTTCCAACCGAAACAAATGATTTAGACAAGTTGCCAGGCTATTACAACCTAATAGACTTTAATGCTGATGGTGTTATAAAAGGATCTGAAGACGGACCTCCAATTGGTTACACAGGTGTACCTCAAAATACGGTGAATCTATCTATCGGAGCAAACTACAAGAGGCTTGGCTTCATGGTTCAGCTATACGGTGTGAATAATGTAACAAGAAATGTAGAACAGCGTTCTTACCATTTAGAAACACCTTTATTGTTTGCTCATGCAAGTGATTATTGGTCAAAAGACAATCCAAATGCATCATCATATCTACCAAGATGGAAAACTCAAGCAGAAAATAAAGGCGACTACTTTATAACAGACGCTTCTTCATTTAGATTAAGAACTGCCGAGATTTCTTATTCGTTCACAGGAATGAATTGGGTTAAAAATGCAGGTATATCTAATCTGAGACTATTTATGAATGGCAATAATTTGTTTTATTGGTCTAGATTACCTGATGATAGAGAAAGCACAACTGGTGGTAGTGCTATATCTGGAGCATATCCAACAATGAAAAGAGTAACTTTAGGATTCGATCTAACATTCTAAAATAAATAACAAATAAAATGAAAAATAAAATATATCTATCGATTATATCAATAGTCTTTTTCACATTTGTCTTTTCAATGACATCGTGTGAAGATTATTTAGATAAATCTCCTGATGCTGACATTACAGAAAAAGATGTTTTCGGAAACTTTAGAAGTTTTCAGGGATTTGTTGAGCAAATGCACAATGTTATTGCAATGCCTGCTGGATTCGGATGGAGTCAGTATTTATTTGCTGATGAGTGTGTGAATATGAGACCCTATGCTTTTGATTTAGGCGATTATTGGGGTGGGAATTACTATTTTCACGGAAGATCTGTTAAAGTAACATCTAATACATCACGTGATAAAACTATTTGGGAAGGTGCTTGGTATGCAATCAGGGTAGCTAATTTAGCGTTAGAAAAGCTGGAAGAAGAAGGTCTTTTTGAAGGAACTCCTGAAGAAAGGAACCATCTAAAAGGTCAAGCCCTATTTTTTAGAGGTTTTCACTACCATGAACTTACCCGTTATTGGGGAGGTATGCCCTATATTGACAAATACATCGACCCTTCGGAAGTTCTTACAACAGATGAATATAAAAGGTTAAACTTTCGCGAAACTGCATTGCTAATGGCCAAAGATTTTAGAGAAGCAGCAAGCCTCCTTCCCGATCATTGGGATAAATCTCAACCAGGGCAGGCTACATTGGGTCATAATATGGATAGGGTCAATAAATTCCACGCTTTGGGCTTTCTTGGCAAAGCTTTGCTATATGCTGCTAGTCCAATGATGAATGAAGAAGCTACCGGAAATGATGCATTTGACCCTGCTCTTTGTGCAGAAGCTGCAAATGCTTTCGGCGAATTGCTACAATTAAGAGATAATACAAATATCTACAAGTTAGAGTCGTGGAATACATGGACTGATAATTTTTGGAAACCAAACCATCAGCGCCCTGGCTTAGTAGAAGGTATTATGATGCCTACAATATATGATAGAACGCGAATCAGATGGTCAGAGCTTGGTGCAACTGTTATAGCAACTTTTGGGATGAATAGTGGTAATAATGCAGATGTTGTAGCTCATAATTATACTAAAAACTACGGAATGGCAAATGGGCTTCCTATCGATGATCCTAATTCGGGATATGATCCTGATGATCCTTGGGCTAATCGTGACCCTCGTTTCTACAAAGATATTGTAGTAGATGGCGATCAAGTTCATCGAGATTCACCATTAGATAAATTTGCAGAACTTTATAATGACGGACGTCACAGATCTCAAATTTCACCTCATAGCGTATCAGGTTATTATCATAGAAGGTTTAATGCTATGGGGCCTCAGTTTAATGGTTCTTTTGCTAATTCATTGTCAACTTATGTGCCTTTGCTAAGGTTAGCTGATATATATTTAATGTATGCTGAAGCAGTTAACTTTAGTCCTAACGGTGGTCCTAAAGCAACTTCATCAAATTATTCGCTAACGGCGGAGGATGCGGTAAATGTTATTAGAAACAGAGCTCAATTACCAAATATAGACTCAAAATTTACAGCCAACAAGGAAGTTTTCTTTGAGGAAATTGTACGCGATAGGGCTGTTGAGTTTGCTTTTGAGGGTCAGCGCTTTTGCGATCTTAGAAGATGGAATAGAAATGGAGATCCAAGATACTTGGATAAAACAGCCCTTGATTTTGACAGGGGGCCTGATGGAAAACCTATTAATATGTCAGAAAGATTAATTACTAGACGTGTTGTTGAAAAGAAGCACAATTGGTTACCTATCCCAACGAAGTACACAAGGATGTATCCAGGGTTTCCTCAAAATCCAGGCTGGTAAATTTATTAATAATTAAAACTCATTTTAATGATGAAGAAATATTCTATTTTAATATATATATCACTTCTGTTTGTAGCTTTTAGTTATGTTACTATTGCTAAAGGAAATGGATTGTCGATAGAGCAATCGACAGACCAATACAAGAAGGTAACTGAAGCTAAATTAGAAGGCGATACAGTAAACATTGCTTTCGAAAGGATTCAGAAGGATAAGATTGTAGGAGCTGTAAGTTCTTTAAATGCAAGTAAGGTCCTAGAGCTTGACAATACTATTTGGGCAAGTGATATGTTTACAGGAAGAACTTTAGGTATGATGGGCAACAATAATATCAGAGGTATTGGTATTGGTATTGATGTAGCTAGTTTAACTGGTAGTGGTCTCTCTTCGGGGAATGCCATGTTTGTAGTAGATGGCTTGCCTAGAGATATTGAGTCTCTTCGTATGTCAGAAATTGATAATATTACTGTTTTAAAAGATGTAAACGCAGCAATATTATATGGTAGTGCAGCCGTAAATGGTGTTATATTAATAACAACAAAAAGAGGTAAGGCATATCAAAACTACTCAAACTTTAATTTGAATTATGGGCTTTCTACACCCATCGAAAAGCCCAGTTTTTTGAATTCTCCAGATTATATGACGTATCATAATATTGCAAGGAGTAATGATGGATTAGCACCTTTATATAATGACGAGATGATTGATAACTATAGAAATGGCAACAAGTATAGGTATCCAGATGTTGATTATTATTCAGATGATTACCTCAAATCATTTAGATCTTACTTTGATTTAAATGGTGAGTTTGGTGGAGGTAATGATGTAGCAAGATACTATATGAATTTCGGTATGAACTCTATTGGTAGTTTGCTTGATGTAGGTGAGGCTGCGGGTGCTCGTAATAATACTTTTAATGTTAGAGGAAATGTTGACTTAAAAGTTATTGATTGGATTACCACTGCAATTGACGCTACAGCACAATTTGGCAATAATAGTTCAGGAAGAGGAAATTACTGGGGAGATGCGGCAAATATTAAGCCTTTTGAGTTTACACCCTATATTCCCATAAGTTTGATTGATCCTGAAAACTCTTTGTTAAAAGGTAGAAAAAACGATATAGATGGTGAGTATTTGATTGGTGGTAATATTAATCGACAATCAACCCCTTTTGGAAATTTACACCTAGGAGGTTCGTATGAGACAGTGCAAAGAAACTTTTCTTTCAATAACCGTATAAACTTTCAATTAGATCAGGTTCTGGAAGGTCTCTCATTCCACACCAATTTAAGTTTCGATTATTATACACGATATAATCAAGCTATATCAAATCAATATTCAGTTTATGAACCTAT
>CAZIUT010000071.1:7626-9066 GCA_964542545.1 uncultured Dysgonomonadaceae bacterium
ACTAAATTGGCTTCGGGTAATAGAACAGCATTTTCTCCCTCAGTTGGTTTAGCTTGGACGTTAAGCGAAGAGAGTTTTATGGAGTCATTACACAATATTGATTTTTTAAAGCTTAGACTTTCTGGTGGAATATTAAACTCGGATCTTCCTATAGGTGGCTTCTTTTATTATGACAACAGGTATGGTAGCTCAGGGAGTTATAACTGGTATGAAGGTACAAGAAACTCAAGTGGTACGGTGTCAAGTTGGGAGCAAAATTTAAACTTGGGATTTGCTAAGAGAAATAATATAAACTTAGGTTTTGAAGGATTGTTTTTCAACAAATTGCTTGGTTTAGAAGCGAATGTGTTTTACGATAGATACAGTGATTTGATAACACGTCCATACTCAAGATATCCAGGTTATTACAGCGACTTTATTCCATATGAAAACTACGAAGAGGATACATATAAAGGTGTTGAGGCCGGATTGACATTAAATAAATCAATTGGAAATTGGGATTTATTCCTTGGTGCAAATGTACTTTATGTAACTTCAGAGAGAACTGTAGTAGATGAGGTTTATGCTAATGATTATCAATATAGAAAAGGACATCCCAGAGATGCGACTTTTGGACTTGAAGCTCTAGGTTTTTATAAAGATCAAGAAGATATAGATAATAGTCCATTGCCATCTTTTGGTAATGTTCAGCCAGGTGATCTTAAATATAAAGATCAAAATGGTGATGGTATAATTGATGCAAATGACGAGGTGTTTTTGAGACGCTGGCAACATCCATTTTCTGGTGGAATACAAGCTCGTGTAGCTTTTAAAAATTTATCACTTTATGTGTTAGGTGAAGGCCGAACTGGTGCTAAAACATTTATGGAGGGAAATTATTATTGGATTGATGGAAACAAGAAGTATTCAGACGTTGTGCTTAATAGTTGGACACCTGAAACTGCTGCAACAGCAACCTATCCAAGATTGAGTTCACAAGCAAATAATAATAACTTCAGAAGATCAAGTTTTTGGCTATACGACAATCAGTTTTTCCAAATAAGAAAAATTCAATTGAATTTTAAAATGCCTGATCATATATCGAAGACGTTATTAATGAATGAATTTAATATCTTTGCTGATGCTTCTAATGTTGTTCAATTTGCAAAAAATAGAAAAATTATGCAAACATCAGTAGGAAGTCAACCACAATATAGAAGTTTTTCAATTGGTGTAAGAACCAAGTTTTAAATTTATGAAAATGAAAAAAAATATACTATTTTTTACAATATCATTTATATTAATGCTTTACTTTCCTTCATGTGAAATGTTAGAGCCTGAAGATGATAATCACAGAACGAGTGACAGCTTTCTTGAGGAACCAAAGTTTGCCGAAGGTCTATTGATAAGGGCATATACTTTAATTCCTACAAATAGCTATTCATTTGATGATGTAGCCAC
>CAZIUT010000072.1:0-1836 GCA_964542545.1 uncultured Dysgonomonadaceae bacterium
ACGAAGAGATAATGACAATTGATCATATGATTGAGCTATTCTCTTTTGACAGATGCAGCAAAAGTGGAGCAAAGTTTGATTATGAGAAGGCAAAATGGTTCAATCATGAATATATACAACGCACTTCTGATAAAGAGTTAGAAAAACAATTCAGACCCATACTTGAAGCAAACAATGTAACTGCATCTAAAGAATATGCAGAAAAAGTAATTGCATTGGTAAAGAATAGAGCCTATTTTATTGAAGACTTATGGGAACAAGGCAGTTTCTTTTTTGAAACACCCACAGAGTATGATGCAAAAACAGCAAAGAAACGTTGGAAAGAAGATACTCCACAACAGATGGCGGAGCTAATTGAAGTGATTGACGGAATTGAGAATTTCTCTAGCGAGAATCAAGAAGCAGTAGTAAAAGAGTGGATAGCAGAGAATGAGCTTAACATAGGCAAAATAATGAATGCCTTTAGATTAGCACTCGTGGGTGCAGCAAAAGGTCCACATATATTCGACATTACATCGATGATTGGAAAAAAAGAAACCATTGATCGATTACACAAAGCAATTACAACTATCAATAAAGAATAACTGTTTGTATGTATAACGCAGCTATTTCAATCTTTTCGTTTTTTCTTCGTTTAGTAGCACCTTTCCACAAAAAGGCAAAACTAATGGTCAAAGGTCACACCAATACCTATGACATTCTTAAATCAAAGGTTGATGCAACAAGCAAATATGTTTGGTTTCATGTAGCATCGCTAGGAGAGTATGAACAAGCTCTACCAATGATTGAAATAATAAGGAAAGAAAAACCAAACTACAAAATACTTCTAACGTTCTTTTCTCCATCGGGATACGAAGTGCAGAAAAACAATAAATCAATAGATATTGTTTGTTATTTGCCTCTAGACACAAAGAAAAATGTTAAACGTTTTCTCGATTTAGCACACCCCGACATAGCAATATTTATAAAGTATGAGTTTTGGTACAATTTTATTCATGAGCTTTATCTGCGACAAACAC
The DNA here is from genome assembly GCA_964542545.1 of uncultured Dysgonomonadaceae bacterium. Lineage (GTDB taxonomy): Bacteria > Bacteroidota > Bacteroidia > Bacteroidales > Dysgonomonadaceae > UBA2632. Next base: position 1,020 of record CAZIUT010000072.1, read on the forward strand.
CTGTTTACCTTGTTTCGGCTATCTTCCGCCCCAATCAACTGTTTTTTAAACCTTGGGGTGGTGTTTTCAAAAAAATATTACACTACTACACTCAACTATTTGTACAAGACAACAATTCTAAAAGACTACTTAAAGAGCAAGGTATTGACAATGTAACGGTGATGGGTGACACCCGCATGGATAGAGTAATTAAAATAAAAGAAGATGCTTTAGAATTGCCTGTAGTAGATAAATTTGCAACATTTAGAGAAAATCAAAGCGTTCTAATTGCAGGTAGCTCTTGGCCTGAGGACGAGAACCTTCTCATCAACTATTTTAACAAACATGCTTACCTAAAACTTATTATTGCCCCTCATCTTATCAACGAAACTCATCTAAAGCAGATAGAGAGCAAATTAAGACGACCTTTTATAAGGTATTCACAAGCGGCACAGTCGACAGATGATAGTATTCTCAACTATGACTGCTTGATTATTGACAACTTTGGGCTACTATCTTCTATCTATAGATATGGACAAATTGCTTATATTGGTGGCGGGTTTGGTGCAGGCATTCACAATTTACCAGAGGCTGCTATATATGGAATACCTGTTATATTTGGTCCAAACCATAATAAGTTCCTTGAAGCTAAAGAATTGCTGAAAAATGGTGGCGGATATACCATCTCAAACGAAGAGGAGCTAAACAAGGTGTTGAAAAACTTTGTGAAATCGCCAGAAGACCTTGAAATTGCAGGAGAAGCTGCTGCTAATTATATATATAAGAGCGCAGGAGCTACACAAAGAATTATTGATAAAATTGCATTTTAAAAATATAA
>CAZIUT010000072.1:1936-9059 GCA_964542545.1 uncultured Dysgonomonadaceae bacterium
AATATGAAGAAATCAAAGTCTAAATATCGTCTAACAACACGGATATATATTCCAGTTCTGTTTATTCTTGCAACATTGCTTATTACTTATGTGTTTCCGCGACAAGGAAAATTTAAATATACTTTCAAAGAGGGTGCACCATGGCGATATGGCTTACTAACTGCCCCCTTAGATTTCCCCATATTTAAAACTGCCCAACAGTTACAACAAGACCAAGATAGTATCTTAGTGTTCTACGAGCCCTATTATAAAATTAATAAAGAGGCGCAAACAGAGGCTATTGCAAACTTTGATGCAGACGCTAACTTAGCCCCCACACTGAGCCGTTTAGAACGTTCGTATATAGGATACATCCGCAACAAGTTGCATGAAATATACTATAAAGGGATAATGAGTAGTGCCGAACATGATAAGTTGATTTCAACAAGAAAGAAAACAGTACGTTTACGCGACGATAAAGAAGCAATAGCACGAAGCACAGACTCGTTTTATACAATTAAATCGGCCTATGAGGCAATTATAAATGATGCTCCGCAACCATTAGATAAGAATAAATTAAAAGCAGCCGATGTAAACAACTACTTGCAAGAAAACATTGTATATGACGCAAGCACTTCGGAAAAAGCAAAAAATGAGTTTGTGCAGCAAGTATCACCAACAGCTGGTCGGGTACAAGCCGGTGAGCGAATTATTGGAGAAGGAGAGATTATTGACGGAAATGTATTCAACATACTTTCGTCGCTCAAAAAAGTAACCGAAGACCGCACAGGAAAAACAGGCAGGTCGGGACTGATCATACTGGGAGAGTTTTTATTGATTGCTACATTGATGGGCTCTTTTTATATGTATCTATTATTCTTTAGAAAGAATGAGTATCGAAATCGAAAGCACATCACCTTCATGGTGCTCATTATTACATTGTTTGTGGTTCTAACAGCAATAAGTGTCAACTATAGTCTTTTCCATGTCTACGTTATCCCTTATGCCATAGTTACCATTCTTATCCGAACATTTATTGACTCACGAACGGCACTAAATGCTAGCATGATTACTATTTTGCTCTGTTCGCTCATGGTAACATCTTCCTTAGAGTTTATAGTACTACAAACAACCATCGCAATGATTTGTATATTCAACTTAAAGGAATTGACAGAACGGTCACAATTGATTAGAAGCTCATTCATCATTCTAGCATCCTACTCAGTAATCTATGCGGCATTAACACTAGCACAAGATGGCGACATATCTTCGATAGATTGGCAATATCTACTCTATTTTCTTATTAACTTTATTTTCATCACATTTTCTTACCTTTTGGTATACATGGTGGAGAAAACTTTTGGATTTATCTCTGGAGTAAGCATGGTAGAACTAGCAAATATAAACAAACCCCTTCTGCGTCAGCTTTCAGAAGAAGCCCCAGGCACATTCCAACACTCTATGCAAGTATCTAATTTAGCGGCGGCGGCAGCTATAGAAATTGGAGCTAATCCATCATTAGTAAGAACAGGTGCACTGTATCACGATATTGGCAAACTAGAAAATCCCGCCTTCTTCACTGAGAATCAAGCCCCGGGAATGAACCCTCATGCTGGACTTCCATTTGAAGAAAGTGCACGCATTATTATAGATCATGTGAGATTTGGTGTGAGGAAAGGACAGAAATCAGGACTACCTAAACAAATTATCGATTTCATTGCAACCCATCATGGCACTAGCACTCCAAAATACTTCTACAATTCGTGGAAAAATGCCAATCCGGGTAAAGAGATAGATGATGCGGCTTTCTCGTATCCAGGACCTAACCCATTTACAAAAGAGACAGCCATACTAATGATGGCTGACACAGTTGAAGCTGCCTCTCGCAGCCTGCCTGAATATACAGAGGAGTCTATTTGTAAGTTGGTCAACAAACTAATTGATTCTCAAATGGAAGAAAAACTCTTTCACAAAGCACCCATCACATTTCAAGAAATAGATAGAATAAAAAAGCTTTTCACTGAAAAACTGCAAACTATTTATCATTCGCGTATTACTTATCCTGAATTGAATCAGAAGGAAGAGAAAAAACCATTGAAAAAAGATACGCCTTTGAATGAGATTTAAGAGAGAAATGGAATAATCGAATAAACACCAAAACAGTGATAATAAAAGAGGTCTACTTTTAACAAGTTAGACCTCTTTTCATTTATAATATTCTAAACTATGAATACATAAAAATTGCATCTACAGTGCCTATCACAAGACAAGACAATAACTTTTGTTTAAAAGCTATTACATTTAACTAGAAAAAAGCTACTCCCACTCAATAGTAGCAGGTGGTTTAGATGAAATATCGTAAACAACCCTGTTTACACCTTTCACATTGCTAATAATTTCGTTACTCACCTTTGCCAAGAACTCATAAGGAAGTTGAGACCAATCGGCTGTCAAAGCATCAACTGATGTTACTGCTCGCAGTGCAATAGTACTTTCGTAGGTGCGCTCATCATTCGTAACGCCCACTGATTGAACAGGGAGTAAAATAGCACCAGCTTGCCACACCTGGTCGTACAAACCTGCACTGCGAAGATTTGAGATATAAATATCGTCAGCCTCTTGTGTAATGCGTACTTTTTCGGGTGTAATATCTCCAAGAATTCTAATACCTAAACCAGGTCCTGGAAACGGATGACGATTGATAAGATATGGTTTCATACCCAACTCTAGACCTATCTTTCTTACCTCATCTTTGAAAAGTAAACTTAATGGTTCGCAGAGTTTCAAATTCATTTTATCGGGCAAACCACCCACATTGTGATGACTCTTAATAACACTACCCGTTACAGAAATAGATTCAATAATATCGGGATATATAGTTCCTTGTGCCAACCACTTAATATCTTTCAGTTTATGAGCTTCCTCATCGAAAACATCAATAAACCCTTTACCAATAATTTTCCTTTTTTCTTCGGGATCAACCACTCCTTTCAATTCTCTATAAAAACGCTCTTTAGCATCAACACCAATTACATTCAAACCTAAGTGTTCGTAATCGGTAAGTACATTTTCGAATTCGTTTTTACGCAGCAATCCATGGTCAACAAACACACAAGTAAGGTTTTTACCAATAGCTTGATGTAACAACACTGCAGTAACAGACGAGTCTACCCCCCCAGAAAGTGCTAAGATAACTTTATCGTCTCCCAACTCTTGCTTTAAGTTTCTCACTGTAGATTTCACAAAAGAAGCTGGTGTCCAATCTCTTTTACACTCACATATATCCAGAAAGTTGGAAAGCAATTTTGTTCCCTCTTGAGTGTGAACAACCTCAGGATGGAACTGAACGCCCCATGTTGGTTCATTGATAATGCGGTAAGCAACTACTTCAATATCTGTAGTTGATGCAATAAGCTGAAAGTTTTTGGGTAAGTTTGTTATCCTATCACTGTGAGATATCCAAGCGTTAGAAGTGTCCTTAACATCTTCAAATAACTCGTCCTTCGCCAAAATAGTTAGCTGTGCCATGCCAAACTCTCGAGAGTCAGACTGCATTACATCAGCCCCTTCGCTCTTTGCTATAAATTGTGCGCCATAACCAATAGCAAGAATAGGATACTTTTTTCTAATCTGCAACAAGTCAACCTGAAAAGCTTCCTTATCAGTCACTGAATATGGACTACCCGACAATATAACGCCTTTCACGGCTTCATCTCCGTGAGGGAATTTATTATAAGGCACAATTTCACAATAGGTGTTTAGATTGCGCACACTGCGTCCGATGAGCTGAGTAGTTTGAGAGCCGAAGTCGAGAATAATTATTTTTTCGTCCATAGTTTTGTAGTTATTTTGAAAATGCAAATATAAGAAAAAAGAGTAGATAATTTATTGCACTTTATTCACGTTTTTAGATTTGCTATAATTGTAAGGCGTAAAACTAAGGCACTAGAACACTTTATTTATAAGAAACTTGTGCTACTGCAAACCCTTAAAGATAATAAAGTCCCCCCCCACAAAACAGAATATTTAAAGCACAGTGTCGATAAAGTACATTGCGGTATTTTAAAAACCAACCCTCACAATAACAATACGATGAGCAATATGCTTGTTACTACCTATTGACCAAAAACATTGTATAGTTTAAATAATGTGTTAACTCATTATATTAACTATTGTACAATCCCCCCTTTGCAATAAACCACCTATCAAACAGTCACTTTACTTTAAACAAAGATCTCTAAACCCATTATTTACAGTATATTTACTAGAATTATAACGATATATAAAAAGTATATTATTATCTTTGAGCATTAGAACTATGTAAACTAGCAATGAAAATATACAAATTAACTATCCTGATGTTTCTTATTTTTCCAACTTTGCTTTTAAGCCAAGTGTCGGAAGAAGCACAAGAACTATACAACCAAGCCAAATATAGCCAAGCAAAGCAACTTTTAGAAAAAGATTTAGAAACAAACCCATCAAACGCTACTATCAATTACCTACTAGGCAGAGCTGCCTTGTACACAAATGATTTGCAGACAGCCGAACAATCATTGTCTTTAGCAAAAAAGAAAAGTTATCACGATGCTACGCTTTACTTGGGTAGGCTGTATGCCATACAATATAAATTTGATGCAGCCGAGAAAGAGTTTACAGCCTATGAACGAGTGAAAAGACGCGATAAAGAGGCATTGGCTATACTAGAAGAAGAACGTGAGTATGCAGATAGGCTACAACGACTGGTGAGCCGCACCGAAGATATTCAAATTATAGACAGCGTAGTTGTCTCTAAAGACAACTTCCTAAGCGCATATAATCTTAGCTCAAGTGGAGGCTCGTTGCAATGGGCGCATCTTTTTTTTGACAAAGAGCAAGCTGAAGAAAACTCAGTTGTGTTTATGAACGAGAGAGAAACAAAAGTTTACTTTTCGCGCCCAGCCACTGATCAAGGAAGCACACTCTACACCATGGAGAAAATGTTGGACAACTTTGGAAACGAAAAGAAGCTACCCTCCCCCATCAGCAACTCTGACGATCAGGGCTATCCTTTTATTATGTCAGACGGACTAACTATTTACTTTGCAAGTAAAGGACACGAATCAATTGGTGGATACGACCTTTTTGTATCACGCTATAACTTATATTCGGACACATACCTCAATCCCAATCAAATGAATATGCCCTTCAACTCTCCTTTCAACGACTACATGATGGTGATTGACGAACAAAAAGGCATTGGATGGTTTGCAAGCGATAGGTATCAACCCGAAGATAAGGTCTGTGTATATACATTTATACCTAACCAAGAGGTGAGATTGGTGCTTACCGAAGAAGAAGATTCTCTAGCCAACCGTGCTAGAATAAGTAGCATTAAAGATAGCTGGCGAGAGGGTGTAGATTATTCTAATCTATTGGATAAAGCAAACACCATAAATACTATCAACGAAAGCAAACAGCACGATTTCGATTTTGTGATAAACAACGACTACACGTATCATCATCTCACAGACTTTAAAAGCTTTAGTGCAAGAGAGTTCTTTTTTAATGCAACTGAAATTGAAAGAAAACTTGATGAGACTAAAAAAGAGTTGGCTATAATGCGTGAACAGTATGAAGCCGCATCATCAAACAACAGATCATCGTTATCGATAGAAATATTACGAATGGAAAAAACAGTTGGTGAACTCTATGACCAATGGCGTGTAATGAAAGTAATGGCGCGCAATGAAGAGATAAGACACATTAACCCATCCAAAGAATAAAATATGACCTTCGATTTAATAATTGTTACGCTTGTTATTCTTTTAGGAATATTGTTTCTATTGGCAGAGATATTCCTTCTGCCTGGAATAACCATTTCGGGTATAGCTGGGTTTATCTTCTTGATAGGAGGCATAGGTTATGCATATATGTATATGGGAACAATGGCTGGAAACCTAACCCTTGTTATCTCAGCATTTTTAATACTGGGGAGTTTTCTTTACTTTATTAAATCCAAATCTCTCAGGCGCATTTCTCTCAATACAAATATAGATTCGAAAGTAGATACATCCGACCTGAAAAAAATAAATGTAGGCGATGAAGGAATCACCCAATCTAGATTAAACCCAATAGGTAAAGTATTTATCAATGATCTCACTGTTGAAGCAAAATCGATAGATGGGCAAATGATTGACGAAGAAACAGAAGTGATTGTAAAGAAGGTAGATTGGTCAAACATTCTTGTTGCTAAAAAAGAGAATCAATCAAATTAAAATAATATAGAAGAAATACGATTTAAATAATCAATAAACACTAAAAATAAATATTATGGAATTTACACTTATGTTGGTTGCGGCAGCTGTGCTGTTTATAGTAATCATCTTTTTCTACTACGTCCCGTTTTTCTTATGGATAAACGCACTATCGGCAGGAGTGCACATCTCTCTGGTACAATTATTCTTGATGAGACTTAGAAGAGTGCCGCCACGAACCATTGTATACGCAATGATTGAAGCACACAAAGCTGGGCTCAAAGATGTAACCCGAGACGACCTTGAAGCTCATTATCTTGCAGGCGGTCATGTCGAAAAAGTTGTGCATGCATTAGTTTCTGCATCGAAAGCCAATATCGATCTCTCTTTCCAAATGGGAACAGCTATTGACCTTGCAGGTAGAGATGTGTTGCAAGCAGTGCAAATGTCGGTAAACCCAAAGGTAATTGACACACCTCCTGTAACAGCTGTAGCTATCGATGGCATTCAGCTAATAGCAAAAGCACGTGTAACAGTTCGCGCAAACATTAAACAACTAGTAGGTGGAGCAGGCGAGGAAACTATTTTGGCTCGTGTGGGCGAGGGTATTGTTTCGTCTATTGGTTCGGCAGCCTCACACAAATCAGTTCTCGAAAACCCTGATTCTATCTCTAAACTTGTCTTGAAAAAAGGACTAGATGCTGGTACTGCATTCGAAATTCTATCAATTGACATTGCAGACATCGACATAGGTAAAAACATTGGTGCTGTACTGCAAATTGACCAAGCACAAGCCGATAAAAACATTGCACAAGCTCGTGCAGAAGAACGTCGTGCTATGGCTATAGCCCTCGAACAAGAGATGAAAGCCAAAGCACAAGAAGCTCGTGCCAAAGTTATTGAAGCTG
>CAZIUT010000073.1:0-8872 GCA_964542545.1 uncultured Dysgonomonadaceae bacterium
TATAGTATCAAAGATAGCCTTTTTGTTTAGTTGAAAGTTGGGAAGCAATGGTATGCTTACAATCTCCACATCGTTTATATTAGCCGACACTTCGTACATACCATAAGTAGGTGGACAAATAATCACTTTATCTTTACTAGGGTTGGCAAAAGTTCGGAATATTAAATCTATTACCTCATCGCTACCATTGCCTAAAAAGATGTTCTCTGGAGAAACTGATTTTACTTTCCCCAACACATTTTTAAGTTCCACTTGATGTGGGTCGGGGTAACGATTGTAAGTTCCGTTTGGATTCTCATTAGCATCAAGAAATATCCCTTCTGCTCCAGAAAACTCATCGCGTGCACTGGAATAGGGTGACAGGTTGAGTATGTTTCTCCTCACCAGCTTGTTTATATCTATGTTCATTGTTTATTAATTTTATTAAGGCGGATAGTTACCGCATTCTTGTGAGCCATTAATTGCTCAGCTTTGGCCATCACCTCTACTGAAGGGCCTATATTCTTTAATCCTACTTCCGAAACTGACTGAAATGTAATCTTCTTCACAAAGCTATCGACCGACACACCACTATAAGAACGAGCAAAACCATTAGTGGGTAATGTGTGATTGGTGCCAGAGGCATAGTCGCCAACACTCTCGCAACTATATTTACCTAAAAACACTGAGCCAGCACTTACTACCTTATCAATCTTCTCTTCTGCATTCTTTATTGACAAAATTAAATGCTCAGGAGCATAACCATTGCTAAAGGTGATACACGCATCAATTGATTCAAGTAGAATAGCACGACTGTTTTGCAAAGCTTTTGCAGTTATCGCTTTGCGAGATAGCTTTTCTAATTGTTTCTGCAATGCAACATTTACCCCTTCAATCACTTTTATATTGTCTGACAATAAAATCACTTGACTGTCAGGCCCATGTTCTGCCTGTGAAAGCAAATCGGCTGCTACAAATTCGGGGTCGCACGAATCATCAGCAATTACCAACACTTCGCTTGGGCCAGCAGGCATATCAATGGCTGTGTCAAAAACTTGCGCAAATTGCTTGGCAGCAGTAACATACTGATTACCTGGACCAAAAATCTTATCTACCTTGGGAATAGACTCTGTTCCCAACGCCATGGCAGCAATTGCTTGAATACCACCAACTGCATACACCTTTTTTATACCTACTAAGTTGGCAGCATACAAGATGAGTGGATTGACACTTCCGTTTTTGTCAGGTGGTGTGCAAAGAACCACTTCTTTGCATTTTGCAATTTTAGCAGGGATGCCCAACATCAACACTGTTGAAAACAAAGGAGCAGAACCACCTGGTATGTAAATGCCCACTTTATCAATGGGGCGACTTTCGCGCCAGCAAGTCACTCCTGCAGTAGTTTCTATCTTTTGGATAGTTTCTTTTTGTGAGACATGAAATTTATAAATATTTTCATACGCTTTCTCTATACTTTCTTTGAGAGAAGCGGGCAAACTGTTTTCAGCATCTAGAATAACAGTAAAGTCAAGTGGTGAAGAGTTGTAGTCTACATTGTCAAACTGTTGGCTATATTTCGAGACAGCAAAATCGCCAGCTATTTGAATATCATTAAATATACCCTCCGCAATTTCAAACAAACTGCTTTGATCTACTGCTGGACGTTGTTGCAGCTTGGCCCACTGGTCAACTTTAGGGTAGCTAATTATTTTTATCATTATGTTTTAAAAGTCTTATAATCTTGGTTTCTAATTAAAACGTTGCATGCAACGTATCTATTTTGAAAGTAAAGAGCTAATCTTTGTCTTTGAGGATAACAAGAGCACACTTCGGCAAGCTAAGTGCCCCCTTTCTAGTCAAAAAAAATTACAATATCATCTTCTCAATTGGCATTACCAATATACCTTCTGCTCCATAAGATTTAAGAGCATCTATCACATTCCAAAAATCATCCTCCTCAACTACTGAGTGAACGCTTGACCAATCAGAACCCGACAAAGGCAATATTGTAGGAAAACGCATACCTGGAATGAGTGTGCATATTTTATCTAACGATTCATTGGGTGCATTTAGTACAATATACTTGCTTTTAGCTCCATTTTTATATGCTTTTATTCTAAAGAGCAGTTTCTCTAAAATTGCAGCTTTCTCCTCAGACAGATTTTTATTAGAAATCATCACAGCTTCGCTTTTTAAAACTGTTTCTATCTCTTTCAGCCCGTTCATTACTAAAGTGCTACCCGTACTCACAATATCAAATATACCTTCTGCCAAGCCAATGCTGGTTGCAATCTCCACGCTCCCTCCAATCTCTTCAATCTCAGCATTTATATTTTTCTCTTTAAAAAAATTGTGCAATATCTTTGGGTAGCTTGTAGCCACTTTCTTCCCCTCAAAGAAAGAAACATCTGTATACACATCATCTTTTGGTATAGCTAACGAGAGTCTGCAATTGCCAAAACCTAGTTTCTCTACAATTACAACGTTTTTATCTTTTTCTAAAACCTCATTCTCGCCTAAGATGCCAATATCTGCAACTCCCTGTTCTACGTATTGAGGAATATCATCGTCGCGCAAAAATAATATCTCTATTGGGAAATTCTTGGCATTAGTTTTCAATTTACGGTCACCGTTCGATACTTTTATGCCGCACTCTTTTAATAACTCAAGTGATTTTTCACTTAAACGACCTTTTTTCTGAATTGCTAATTTTAGTTTCATTCTTAATGTTGTTATTATGCCTGAATAAAAAAGAAACGACTAGAAAATAAAAAACCCCGTCTGATTTTATTCAGACGGGGTTTTAATTATATTATATACAGTTATACATATATCAATTCCTCCTCGCCTGATTGCAAGTATGAAAATGATGATGATGTAGTCTGTTTATTTTCATTTTTTAATCTATTATGCCAGCAAAGATACGTATTTATTTATAACACACAATAAAAACAGAATAATATTTATTTTTGAACTGAATTTAAATATCCACCCTCGATGGTCGAATCATGTGTTTAGGATCTAATATCTTATCAAGCTGTTCTTGGGTAAGCAATTTTTTATCAAGCACTAATTTATAAACACTTCCTCCTGTTGCTAATGCTTCTTGTGCTATTTCTGTGCTATTGGCGTAACCAATGAATGGTTTGAGTGCAGTAACTATACCAATGGAGTGCTCCACAATATACCTACAGTGTTCTTCGTTGGCAGTAATACCATCTATACATTCAGTACGCAGCGTATCGAAAGCGCGTTTCAACCAAGTGCTCGATTCAATTATGCTTTGAACTAACACAGGCTCCATCACATTCAACTCAAGTTGCGCAGCTTCTGAAGCCATCGACACAGTCATATCGTTCCCAACAACTTTGAAACACACCTGGTTTACTACTTCTGGTATCACTGGGTTTACTTTACCTGGCATAATAGAAGAACCGGGTTGTTTTGGGGGCAGTTTTATTTCCGCCAAACCTGCTCTAGGTCCCGATGCTAACAATCTAAGGTCGTTACATATTTTAGACAATCTCAAGGCAATCATCTTCAGTGCAGAAGAGTACGCTACCATAGCTGATGTATCGTGAGTGGCTTCAATAAGATTCTCTGCAAGAACAATATCCCAACCGGAAATATCTTTAATATGCTGAGTGCACAACTCAGCATAGCCTGGCTCAGCAGTAATTCCTGTGCCTATAGCAGTAGCCCCCATATTAATGGTGAGAAACTCTTTTGAAACTTGGTTAAGTCGTCTCAACTCACTTTTCATTGCATCCATATATGCACCAAAAGATTGCCCCAGAGTCATAGGCACAGCATCTTGCAACTGTGTGCGACCCATCTTAATTATATCGGTAAATTCAATAGACTTTTTCTCAAAAGACTTAATCAGTTTCTCTAACGACTCCTTCAGTTCATCGTGCAACATATACAAGCCCAAATGCATGGCAGTTGGATAAGCATCATTGGTAGATTGAGCCATATTAACATGGTCATTGGGATGACAGAATTTATATTCGCCCCTATATTTGCCCATAATCTCTAATGCACGATTAGCAATAACTTCGTTTGCATTCATGTTTACACTTGTACCCGCACCTCCTTGCACCAAATCAATAGGGAAATGCTCAGTATGTTTACCATCCATTAGCTCTTGACAAGCAGATACAATAGCATTGGTAATTTCGTCATCAACAAGCTTAAGTTCATTATTAGCCTTTATTGCACCCATCTTCACCAGGCCTAATGCCTTAATAAAAGAAGGATACCCAGACAATAATTGACGACTAATATCGAAATTTTCGATACAACGTAGTGTTTGAATTCCAAAAAGTGCTTCTACAGGCACTTCTTTTTCACCTAAAAGGTCACGCTCTGTGCGTGTTTTCCCAGAGGTTCTAAATTGATATTTTTCCATAAAACAATAATTAGATAAAAAGATATTGATAAACGCTTTCAGGCATTATATAATGTCTAAACGTATATTACTAATGTTCTGTAATCAGCTTTGCAAAGATATGTAAATAAAGCCTTACTAAGAAATAAGAACATAGCATTTTTCCGCCTATGATTCTACTTGCCAATTTAATATTTAAGACTACTATAATTAAGAGAAACATACTGAAAATAAAAGAATGCTAACAGCTAAATTTTATAAAAATCGATACAAAGTTGTAGTAACATATAAATGAATGACATTTTTTTATGTAAGTTTGCAATCGATGAAAGAAAAGCTAGTCATACTCTGTTTATTAAGTTTTTTTGCGACTGTATTGGTTGCACAGCAGCCACATATCATTGTACCCGATTCATCTTTGATTACGACTGAGAAGGATTCGCTTGGTGCTATAATGGAACAGTCAAAAGTGAAGCAGGCAGTGGATAAGACAATTCCTAATGTTGCCGACTCAGTAAAGCTGTATACACGCTACAATATTTGGAAAATAAACGAACGAACTGGAGAGCGATACAATGCTACTGCTGACACCCTTTTATATAATTACCAACACACAACATTGCCCGACGGGAATTCTATAGCTATGGGCTATTTAGGCAATTTAGGCTCACCAGTTATTTCAAAACTCTTTTTTGATCGTGGCGAGCGAGGTCAGTTTTTCTTTTATGATGCATACTACCCATATAACAAAGATGTCGACAAGCAACTCTTCTTCAACACACGTGTTCCTTACTCACGCATAAACTATCAGCGTGCTGGAGGCAACTTAGATAAAGAAGAGCGACTTGAAACACGATTTACAATGAATTTTAATCGACACCTAAACTTTGGTTTCGATTTAGACTTTATCAATGCCAAGGGATTTTATGCATCTCAAGCAGCTAAGCAAAACAACTTATCAGTCTATGGCAACTATTTGAGCGATCGTGTTGCAGTTCATGCTTATGGTTCGCAAACATCTATTACCAATTACGAAAACGGGGGTATCTCTGATTCAAAGTTTATAATAAGTCCAGAGTTGATTGAGCAAAACTTCACATCTCGCGATATACCAACACATTTCACAAACACGTGGAATAGAATGAAAACAAATCAATATTATATATCTGCTCAATACAACCTAGGATATAACGAACCAACATTAACACCTGGAGAGAAAGAGTTTGTTCCAGTAGCTAGCATAATACTAACATCGCGCTACAAAGAACAATACCGAAGATTTTTGTCTCACGACACAACTCGTGTAACACTCCCCAATGGAGATATTGTAGGTAAAATAGATACGCTTTACAAAAACAACTATTACAAGTCGGCAGTTGACGATAGTACACGTTTTAGCACTCTTAAAAATACACTAGCACTATCTATGCGCGAAGGATTTAGAGATTGGGTTAAATTTGGGCTTACCGTATTTGTTGAACAAGAAACAAGAAACTTCAACCTGCTTGATACGATAGGAAATGGCAGATACATGCATAAAGAAAACGCAACAACAATTGGCGGTATCCTCAGCAAGCAACAAGGAAAGTATCTTCGCTTCAATGCCGAAGCCGACCTGGGAGTACTTGGAGAGAACATGGGCGAGTTTAGAATAAGCGGTAACATGGAAACTACCTTTAATATTTCTGGCAGAGAAGCAAATTTGATGGGAGAAGCATACATCAAAAATTTGAAACCTAAATTCCTTGAACAGCAATATCACTCTAAGTATTTTTGGTGGAACAACGATTTTGATGATACACGAAGAGTTTACATTGGTGGAAAGCTCTTTATATCATCTACCAAAACAACATTAAGTGTGGGTGTAGAAAACATCCAAAACTTCATCTATTTTGATAAAAACAAGCTACCTTTTCAAGAGAGCGATAACATTCAGATTGTATCGGCACGCATAGATCAAAACTTCAAAGCTGGCATATTCAACTGGAACAACTCAGTAGTGTATCAGACCTCAAGCAATGAAGATGCCATTCCGCTGCCTACTCTAAGCGCCTATTCAAACATATTCTTGAAAACTAAAATTGTAGATGAGTTAACTCTGCAATTAGGAGTAGATGCACATTACCATACAGAGTATTACGCACCTGGATACGAAGCCGCACTATTGCAGTTTTATAACCAAAGAGAAAAAAAAGTTGGAAACTATCCTATCATGACAGGTTATGCTAATATGCACTTGAAGCAAATGAGATTTTTTGTGATGATGTACAACATTGCTGATTTAATAATAAAGAAGCCAAACTACTTCTCACTACCCAACTATCCTGTAAATCCTATGCTACTAAAACTGGGTGTGTCTGTAAATCTGAATAATTAGCTTTATAAACAATACGAATAACTACATCACGCTTAAATTAAACCTTCATGAGGTCGCTCATTATCCCATCGGATATAAAAATTCCTTTGTGTGTGAGAGTAACATTGGAGTTTTCTCTTTTCAGGTAATTTAGATTAAAGTATCGCTGTGCGTTTTGTAAGAAGTAGTCATATAGTTCATCCCCATACCTACTTTTCAACACACCTAAATCAACTCCCCACATTGTACGCAAACCAGTAATCATGTACTCATTGTACTTTGTTGTTAGGTCGATATCTTCCATTTCAACATCTAGTACCTCACTATTTACCCCTGCAATATATTTTGGCAACGATGACACATTCCACCAACGATGCTCGCCATCAAAAGAGTGTGCCGAGGGACCAAACCCTAAGTATTTCAACCCTATCCAATAAGAAGAGTTGTGTTGCGATATGAAGGTCTGCTTTGCAAAAGCAGAAATCTCATAATGCTCAAAACCAGCTTCAGTTAATGTGTCAATCAAAGCCCCAAACATTTCTAGACTCATTTCGTCATCTACTGGGTTTACTTTGCCAGCCTGCAACAAAGAGTATAAACGAGTTTTCTCTTCATAGATTAAATGATAGGCCGATACGTGCTGAATATCCAAATCTATGGCCTGCTGTAAGTTTCGTTTCCATATAGCTAAGGTTTGATTGGGCAAACCATACATTAAATCGATGCTTATATTATTGAACGCCTTTTCTTGACAATACTTTACTGCTTTTATTGCGTTGCTAGCATCATGTCTTCTACTCAAAAATTTTAGCTCATTATCATTAAAGCTTTGTATGCCAATACTAATTCTATTGAAGGGCAATTGGCAAAGCATGTCCACATATGTACATGACAAATCATCGGGATTGGCCTCAATGGTTATCTCCATCTCAGCAGATAACTTATAGTTTGCATTAATAGCTGTAAAAATCTGCGAAAAGTGATTTTTATTAAGGCGCGAAGGTGTGCCACCCCCAAAGTATATTGTTTTCACAAAGTCATCTGCCAACTCATCTTTTCTGAACACAATCTCTTTACATAAAACCTGAACATAATTATTCATCTCTACTTCGTTGGTAGAAGTAAAGAAATCGCAATAGATACAGCGCGACTTACAAAAAGGAATGTGTATATAAATTCCAGCCAAAATATTTATTTTTATCGTTAATTATCAGTTAGCTGATTGTAGGCATCTAAGTATTTACGCATACGCATAACATCATCATCCGTAATAGCTTTTAATCTCCTTAAATCCATATTATCAGTAAGATCATTCAGTTTAACACGCATAGCTAAATCATTTCTCATAACACGACTCATATAATGATTGTAGTCTTCATTTTCTAACTTGGTTAACGTGTGAACTGCATCAATTATCTCTTCTGAGAATCCGTTTGTTGTTAAATTAATGATAGTCAAGCCTGTGTCTTCAAGCACATCATGTAAAACACCAACAATTTTCTCCTCTAACGTATGCCCTGCATTCATCACCCTAAAACAATGTCCAATGTATGGTTGGCCATTTCTATCTAGTTGCTTGCCATGAGCATTGACTGCAATATGCATTGCAAGTAAAAGTTGTTCTCTTAAATCCATATCCATATTTATTAGATTAATGTTGTTTACTCAAAACATCTTTCACAAAAAGCGGTTCATCTGCGGTAATAAAAATCAACATTCAGTGCAATCATTTGCATTATATCTTCCATGACATTAACAGTCCGTACATTTACTTTTAATCTCAAATCACGAGTTTCTTTTACCCATTCTTTATTTTTTTTATCACAGATACATGATAATCAATACCAGCACCCCCAACTCCTCATAACTTTTGGTCATAGGTGACCATTTAAATAATACGCTTTGGCCAATACAAAAAGCAAAAAGTATTATGAAAAGTATTATTTTAAGTTTCAAAAGATATTTTTTTCTTCGTAATTAACTGATTCACCAACAAATATACATGAAAAAGTTTTAATATTCACTTCCCGCTTGTTAAATAGAAGCTTTTCACAGTTAAAAGGGCGCAGTATTAAGACAAAAAGATACTATCAACCTGAGTTCGATTATTAAAATAAAGACAATTGATTGGTCTTTACTGTTTCATA
>CAZIUT010000074.1:0-7017 GCA_964542545.1 uncultured Dysgonomonadaceae bacterium
AAGGTATTACTTTTTTATAAATAATCGTGTAAGTCTTAGTTATCAGTATATAAAAGGATCTGTTTATTTTTCTGACGAAAGATTAAATGTAATTTTCTCAGCATTCACCAAATCCTTGTGCGATATTCTATAGCCCTCCCATTTTTTTCCATCAACTGTAGCACTTTTAATGTATAGGGCATCATTACTACTCCTTTTAGTCTCTATCACTAGCTCTTTTTTATCGTAATAATCAGGGTTAAGTGATATCGTAATCTTATCGAAAACAGGCGAGGTTAGCGTGTAAGATGCATCGGTAGCATTGTCGGGATAAAAACCCATCATCGAAAATACTGCCCATGTAGACATTGTACCCGTATCATCATTACCAGGCAATCCATCGGGCGAGTTTTTAAAATGCCCATTTATCAACTCTCTCACCATTTTTTGAGTGCGCCACTCTTCGCCTTCTATGTAGCTAAACAAAAAAGGATAAGAGATGTTAGGCTCGTTGGTAGGGTCGTAATGATCCTCATCAAACACCTCTTGAAGATGTTTCACAAAAGCCCTCTTGCCTCCCATTAGCCGTATGAGGCCGGGTATGTCGTGAGGCACCATAAACGAATAGTTCCATGCGCTGCCTTCGTGAAACCCTGGCACAGGCTCAAAACTCTCACCTCGCTTGGGGTCAAAAGACGACAAGAAATCACCACTAGGCAACAATGGACGAAATGTTTTGTACTCTTCCGAGTAATATTTTTTATAGTTCAACGACTGATTGTGAAACATTTTAGCATCGCCACTCTTGCCCAACACCTCAGCAAATTTAGCCAACGCATTATCGGCAATATAATACTCAAGTGCATGCGAAACAGAGTTATCATACTCAGAACGCAAAGGCACATAGCCCAATTTGATATAATCTTCGATATCTGGTCGCAAGAAGTTGTTTTCTAGTTGCGTTGCAGACTTATACATAGCCTTGTAGGCAGCTTCATAGTCAAAATTACGCAGCCCCTTCATATAAGTGTCCACAATTACGGGTATTGCAGGGTCGCTCTCCATTGTTAATGTCTCTCTGCCATACAACTCCCACTTGGGCAACCAACCACTCTCTTTGTACATATCCACCATTGAGTTCACCATATCTATCTGCTTTTCGGGATAGAGTAATGTTTGCAATTGATGTACGTTTCGGTAAGTGTCCCACAATGAAAACACCGTATAGCGTGTTCTATCGGTTTTCATTGTTTTGCCCGTTTCCATAGCTGGATATTCACCATTTACATCATTCAGTATATTAGGATGAATTAATGTATGATACAATCCTGAGTAAAACACAACACGCTGATCGTACGTTCCACCCTCTATTTTTACACGCGACAGCTCTTCGTTCCAATCTTCATAAGCTTGATTTCGCACAGCATCAAAATTGAAATCTAGTTGCTCTTTCTCTAAATTTTCACGTGCATTCTCGACACTTACAAACGACACACCTATTTGCACCTCAATAGTTTCGCCTTCTTCCACATCGTAAGTAAAGTAAGCACCAATATCATCACCTGCTATATCTCGATTATACTTAGTATATAATTTATATTGCCCACTATGCACATCCCACTCAGCTTCTACACCTTCCATTTTGCGCTGCATCTTCCAATAGCCCGTAGTGGAAGGCTGTTTGCTCACCCTCATCACAAAATAGATAGGAAACACTGCTTGTGGATTGTAACAGAATGTACCCAACAGTTTCATTCCTTCAACTTCGGTTTCACTCACTCGACGCAACCATGCACCTGACTCATTAGTCAACCCTTCGCCCAAATTCATCAAAATATTGGCTTTGCCTTCCGAAAAAGTAAAGCGTGCAATACTACTTCTATCTGTAGCAGTTACCTCTGTTTTTATGTTGTACTTGGTGAGTATATTGGAGTAGTAGCCTGGCTCACCTTTTTCGTCTGAATAAAAACTACCATATTCTTTATAATCTATATTCAACTCTCCCGCAGTAGGCATCAACAAAAGAGACCCTAAATCGGGACACCCCACTCCACTCAAGTTTACATGCGAATAACCTGTGAAAAATGAATTCTCATTTGAATAGGGTGTAGACCACCATCGCTTGTCTTTGTCATACCTGTTTAGCTCCGACCCCATAACATTGAAAGGCGCTACAGACATCATCCCATTTGGCCGCACAGCCCCTGGATTAGTAGTGCCGTAATTGTCAGAACCAATAAAGGGATTTACTAACTCAACAGGTTGTTCTTGCGCAGCAACAGCTGTGGTGCATGCGAGTAGCACAATTAAAATAGATTTAAAAAAAGCAGGTAGTTCCATTCCCTTTGATATTTATTACAAAAATAGAGATAAATTGATTATTTTGCATCCTAAAAACAAAACATTGTCTTTTGTGTTTAATAAAACAACTAAGAAACACAAGTTACAAATTGTAAAGACACACTTAACCATTTTATTATGACCGAAGATTTAAACCGTTATATTCGTCTTATTCCAAAAGCAGAGTTGCATCTTCATATCGAAGGCTCGTTAGAGCCAGAGCTAATGTTTGCTATGGCAAAAAGAAATGGTGTGGATATAAAATACAAGAGCGAGGATGAACTCCGTGCAGCCTATAATTTCAACAACTTGCAAGAGTTTCTAGACCTCTACTATGCAGGAGCCGATGTGTTGCTTACTGAAGAAGATTTCTACGACCTCACAATTGCTTATCTTAGAAAGGCACATGAAGATAATGTTGTGCATACCGAAATATTTTTCGACCCACAAACACATACCGCCCGGGGTGTAGCGTTCGATACAGTTGTAAAAGGAATTACACGCGCTCTAGATGAGGGCAAAGAGAAAATGGGAATAAGTTCGCATCTTATAATGTGTTTTTTGCGTCACCTCGATGAGAAATCGGCTCAAGAAACCCTTGACTATGCACTTGACTATAAAGACAAAATTATTGGTGTGGGTCTCGACTCATCTGAATTGGGCAATCCTCCCAGCAAGTTTGTAAACGTATTTAAACGTGCCCAGGAAGAAGATTTCTTAACGGTAGCTCATGCAGGTGAAGAGGGTCCTGCAGAGTATGTGTGGGAAGCACTAAACTTGTTGAATGTTAAGCGTATCGACCATGGAGTGCAATCGATAAACGATAAAGAATTGATTGCCGAGTTGGTAAAAAAACAAATGCCGCTTACTGTATGTCCGCTTTCTAACCTAAAGTTGAAAGTTGTTTCAGATTTAAAAGATTTACCCTTAAAGAGAATGTTGGACAAAAATATGATGGTAACTATCAACTCCGACGACCCTTCGTACTTTGGTGGCTACGTCAATCAAAACTATCTTGAAGTGGCACAAGCTCTCAACCTCTCCAAAGATGACATTCTTTTATTGGCAAAAAACTCATTCACCTCGTCATTCTTGAGTGATGCTGAGAAGAAGAATTATTTCGATAAAGTAGATACAATAGATAGAGAACTATCTATCAAAACGCATAACTAATATAAACACCATAATTCTCTTTAAACACTTTTTTTGGTCCATACCAATCTAAGTTTGTTGCCATCCCAAAACCATACGCTTTGTAACTCGTCCCTAATCTGGCATAGAAAGCAGCCCTATCATGTTTCCTTGTATCCATATCAAGGTTAAACATACCTTGAACACTTGTAAGCAATGACCAATTTCCTGTCAAATGAGGGCGCAACTGAATGGCTACTTTACTCTCTGAGTTATTAGACTGAGTTAAATAAAACCCTGATGACACATTGACAGAGAAAAGCTTATTCCCATAGCCATACCGTGCACCTGCAAAGGGCCTAAAACCCCAAGATGAATTTAAACCAGCTCCCGATATAAGTCCTAAGCCTTTGTAAACATTGTAGGTAAGATATAAAGAGTTCATCGATTCTGTATCGTTACGCTCTTTATCTATTTGGTTCTTATCATTAAGCTTATTATCATACTCACCCGCTGTCATGGTACTAGCAAAAACACCAAACTTAGTGGTTGCATTAAAATTTCTATTCACTGTTACTTGCGTTGCAATTCTATGGTTTCCAAAAAAAACCTCCACAGGTATAGGCTTGCCACCCTTAGCTATGCCCACTGCCGAAAATAATAATGCGGTAACAAATAAAAATAACTTTAGAGTTGTTTTCATAATTATTTTTTCACTTAACATTTTCCAATAATAAGAGTTGCAAAGATAATATAAGGCCGATTATTGCTAAAGTTACTCTTAAGATTTATATCAATATTGTTTTAGCCTCTTATAAAAAAAGCAACCAAATGTGGATTGCTTTTTTAAAGTTTCTACAACTTATTTCAACTATTGGTTATTTAGGCACTCCATAATTCTCAACAACAAAATCGATATCTTTATCACCTCTACCGCTTAAATTAACCAAAATAGATTTATGAGGTTGTTCTTTGGCTAGCTTTAAGGCATATGCCACAGCATGGGCACTTTCAAGTGCAGGAATAATACCCTCCAACTTGCTTAACTCAAAAAAAGCATCAATAGCCTCCTTATCATTGATAACATCATAACGAACCGACTCCATATCCTTAAGCATACAATGCTCTGGCCCTATCCCTGGATAATCGAGGCCACTAGCTACAGAGTAAACTGGGGCAGGCTCTCCATGTCTGTCTTGCAAAGTGTAACATCTGAAACCATGAATAACTCCCACAGTACCAAATTGCATAGTTGCAGCATGATCGCCCAATTCTAAAGAACGTCCACCTGGTTCAACTCCGTATAAACTGCACTCTTTATCTTGAAGAAATGCTGAAAACATACCCATAGCATTACTCCCTCCGCCCACACATGCAACAACATTATCGGGCAGTTCGCCAGTCATATCAAAAAACTGTTCACGTGCTTCAATTCCTATAATTCGCTGAAAATCGCGCACCATCATTGGAAACGGATGAGGTCCTAAAACCGAACCAATACAATACATGGTAGTTTCAGTATCTTTAAGATAAGCTTCAAATGCCGAGTCAACAGCCTCTTTCAAACTTTTAAGCCCATGTGTTACAGGAATGATTTTTGCACCTAATATTCTCATGCGCACCACATTTGGATACTGTTTTTTAATATCAGTTTCGCCCATATGTATTTCACACGCCAAGCCAAAGTAAGCTGCTGCAGTAGCCAATGCCACCCCATGTTGCCCAGCACCAGTTTCTGCAATAATTTTTTTCTTGCCTAAATACTTAGCAAGGAGAGCTTCGCCCATACAATGATTAAGCTTATGAGCACCCGTGTGATTCAAGTCTTCGCGCTTCAAATAGATACGTCCACCGTACTTTTCCGACAAACGAGCACAATAATAAACAGGAGTTGGTCGGCCTTGATAGTGTTTGCGAATACTGCGAAGTTCTTGTATAAAGTTGTGAGATTTGCTTATAGTATGATAGGCATTTGCTATCTTTTTCATTTCTGCCTCTAACGCTGGTGAAACGAAAGCACCACCATACGTCTCGAAAAATCCTTCAGCATCTGGATATTTTTTAAAATAGTTGCTCATAAAATATCTTCTATTAATTAGCTTGTAGCTATCAATTTTTTCTTTTTCTTATTACTACAAGATTATTTGTAACAAATACAAAAGTAGCTTTTTATTGCATCAATAACAATCAGATACGGTGTAATTTTTCATTGCAAAAAAGAGAATCAAAAGAATATATTGTATCTAACGTTCTATTCGTAAAAAACATTAGCCTCTCACTCCCCCACTCTCACACCATATTCTTTTCTTTGGCAATAGCACGAAATTCTGAAGGCGACATTCCATAGTAATCTTGAAATAAGCGATTATAAGTGCTCCGAGAGTTAAATCCCGATTCTTCACCCACTTCATAAATGTTCAGGTCAAGGTTGGTAGTAAGTAGGGTGGCAGCATGTCGTAAGCGATAGCGATTTATGAACTCAGAGAAAGTCAAGCCATCGCTACATTCTTTTACAGCATCGGCCAAATAAGTTCTATTGGTGTTAAGCCTCAAAGCCACATCGTCTCTTTTTAGTTTTTGGTCTTTAAATAGATGATCGTTCTGGATCATTTCATTTAGTTTATTGTAAAGAATTTCCTCACTGTTAAGCTTTTCTTGCTCAACGCTCTCTCTGATAACAGAAAGTTTATCTTCTTTTTTCTGCGATTGCAAAAAGGTATCAAACAGCACACGATTCTTACGGCGTAGCCTATGAGCATATATAATATATAGAATCACCACAATGAGTAGCAAGCTAATGCTCACAAGTAAAAAATAAAGACGATTGGTAGCTATTTTATTTTTCAGAGTAAGTTTATCTACTTCATATATTGTACGCAGTTCATCCAGTTGTGCTGTCAATTCATGGTTCCGCAATTTGTCTTTGTGAGGTATAATATACTTGTACAACTCTGCCGCTTCTTTATGCCGTCCTGCAACAAAAAGAAGTTCTGCTTGTTGCAACTGCACAGTAAGTATACTTATAGAGTCGCCTACAGACGCTAAAATAGCCATATTCTCATTGTTGCTTGCAATAGCCTTATCATACTGATTTGTTGCAGCATAATAACGCGCCTGAATCTGTAATAATTTGTATTGATAAACAGGATTACGTCCTTCGGCAAAAACCTCTGCCTCGTAGAGCAACTCAGCTGCTCTATCATATTGCCCTGTCTCTACTTCTGCCACAGCAGCTGCAAGCGAACAGTAAAGATATCTACCATTGAGCGAAGGAGTGTATCCTTTTGCCTCCGCCTCGCGTTTATAGTTGTCTAAAACTGCTTTCCATTCTAATGTCATGCTACGCAACTCTTCGTACTTACCCAATCCATCTAGTGTTTCACCCATGGCATTGTAAACAGAAAGCAAAAGGCTAATATCTTCCTCTTTAGTAAGCGCAGCGATGCTCTCTTTGAATGATTGTTCTGCTTGCGAAAAACGTTGCATGGTTTGGTAAATACAGCCCATGCAATAGCCAGAAACACCTATACCATAATTACTGTTGTTTTTCCTGGCATCGGCATACAT
>CAZIUT010000074.1:7117-8812 GCA_964542545.1 uncultured Dysgonomonadaceae bacterium
TAATAATCAGCATTTGATGGTTTTCGGAGTGGACTTAATTATATAAAAAGAAAATGACTACCCTTGATGCTCCTTTAATCTAATTATATCACAAAGCAATTCAAAGTACTCATTGAGTTTGCTGATTATCAAATCTTCGTCATCACCTTTTATAACATCCATATGCATATAAACACGTCCCTCTGTTTTGTCTAAGAAGTTATTGGGGAACTTTTCTGTCAAGATTCGTTCATAAGGAACCCAATCTCTCAAATTCCATGTTGTGATATAAATTCTAAATTCTCCCAAAGCATTCTCTTTTGTTTCTTTATAGGAGGATTCAATACCTATTGTTGGCATTTCTTGACTGAAAGAATTAAATCCTAAGTCCCAACCTTGCCATGCCCACCAATCCCTTCCTGTCTTATTAGATATACATTCCTTTAATTCTGAAATGCGTTCTCTTTGCCTATTTAAAACTCTTTCATTGTGCGCATTAAATGAATCTATTAACTCTCTGATGTTTGTTGAATTATCAAAGAAAAAATCAGCAAGTTCTTTTTCTGTTGGCTGTAAAGATTTCATGTTTTCTAATGTTTGGATAAAATCGTATAAATGTAATAGGTATTTATGATTACAATATGGAATATATTGACCTATATTCCTTTTAATAATTTCAAAAAACTCACTATAAGTTATTACAGTAAAGTCGTTTTCACAAACTAAATTCAGCTCATTTAGTTTGGTAATTTTATTGAGTGACAGAACAAGCTTTATCGTCACTTCCTTGTCATACTCTTCTAGCCTTTTTTTGTATTTATCAAGTGGATTGTATAATTGAGCTGTAATCTTATTTTCTATCCCAATAATAAAATCAGGTGTATAAACAACTAGATCAATTCTTTTTCCTTCTGCATTTTCTTCAGTAATAACTATAACCTGATTATCTTGATATTTTATGTGTTCTTTATTTAAAAGTTCAAATAGTGATTTTATAAATAAATCTTTAAAGTCATGTTCCTTTTTAGGGTTGAAATAAAAAGAAAGAATTCTACTACATATCTCTTCAAATCTCCTATAAGGATACTTGCTCATTTCAAGAAAAGTTATTTCCACTTTTTTTTGTGGTATCTTCTTGTATTCTTCTAATAAATTAAAAGTTGCTTTTATATCCATACTGTGGTCCAATTATAATAATTCATTTCAAAATCACCCCTTACAACTCTATAATATCCATCACCTTTAGCAGCTTTTCAATTTTATTCATGCAATCATTTACAAAGTTGTCACTTTTAACGATATCATTTTCCCACACATTCAAAGATAAGTTTGGGTAATATACATAGAATGGCCAATACATACTTTCTCTACCACCAAAGACTCCCATATCATGTAATTTAGCATGAATTTCACTTCTATTTTTTTCAGAAACTTTAAAATTAATATCAATATTATTGCATATCCCATAATAGCAGCCCTTACCATCATTTTCATATGTAAATCCGATCCAATATTTGTTCCCCCATGTTGGATGTATTAAACTAAAATGAACATTCCATTCATCACTTCCATAAAACTGATACTCTAATCCTTTTTGTTCAGCAAATTTCTCCATTTTTGGATTAAAATGTTTTTCCATTAAAAAATCAAAAGTTGCAGCGTAGTTTTGAGAGATTGCTTTTGCCGCTCGTAAATTATCAATATTTGATAGAAATT
>CAZIUT010000075.1:0-8781 GCA_964542545.1 uncultured Dysgonomonadaceae bacterium
CCTTTTGCCAATAACTGTGCGGGAGTACTTTCGCGTTGTCCGCTAGGGTAGCCTGTGTTGCGCAAGTAAATGCGCTCAGTCCACTTCTTACCTGTTAGCTCAACTTTCTCTGCATTAATGATGATTACATTATCACCGCAATCTACGTGTGGAGTAAAGCTGGGTTTGTACTTACCTCTAAGCATTTTAGCTACTTTAGAAGCTAAGCGACCAAGAGTTTGTCCCGTTGCATCAATTACAACCCATTCTTTCTGAGCGGTTTCTTTGTTAACCGATACGGTTTTATAACTTAAAGTGTTCACTTTCTAATGTTTTTTAATTTTGTTGAAATTGTTTGAGTATAAGCGTATATCGATTTGTCTTGCTAAGGGACAAATAGGCAAATAAAAAGCTCATAGTCAAACTTTTAAGTGATTTATTGTAATAATCGGAATGCAAAGTTACAATATTCGAGTTAATTAGCAAAGAATGAGTGCATTTTATTTTCTATCTATTATAAAGTTTGTTTATAATAGAAATTAGGGTGGTGAAATAATTAGAATACTCTGATCTCATCATAAAAAGGAGAACGACCAATAAGTATGTGGAATCCAAAATAAAACCCTTTAAATTCTGAGTTGTCAATAGGGAAACTATAGCCAAACTGCAATCTACCTAAATTGAAAACTGAAAGACCAATACTTGGTTTTATATTTTTGGTTGAAGCAGATAGCTCAGTAAGCAAGAAGTGCTTCCATGTTTTGTTTAAGTGAATTTCAGGTGCAATGCTAAATTTATTGTCATTGTTATACAAATATGTACCTATACCTATATTCAATGGTCCGTTATTGTTGTTTAAATCGTTGTTGTTAAATCGATATTCAGCGCCTAGATAACCTTTACTCTTTTGCATGTACTCGTAGCCTACATTTAAAGCAACCTTGTTTAATTGAGCTTGAACATACGAGCTCAATGTTAAAAGCATAATTATAGATATAAGTGTTCGTTTCATCTTTGGATTATTTTCACTAATATTGGTTGGGTAATCATAATAAGAACCATTAGCCTTGTAAATACTTTTGGTCTTTCTCAAGAATGCTTTTTATGTAATTTGTAATTTCATCCCATGGCAATAGCTTGCCTCTACCTAAATCCCCACAAGCTAGCACTCCTTCCTTTGTATCTAATACATGGTAACCATTATCTTCTAGTTTCTTTAAGTTTTCCTGCACAAATACATTCTCGTACATGGCCGTGTTCATTGCAGGAGCAATAACTACAGGGCACGTTGCTACCATAACAGTGGTAGACAACATGTCATCTGCAATACCTGAAGCTATCTTGCCAATAATATTTGCTGTAGCTGGTACTATTACAAAAAGATCAGCATTTTTCCCTAAGTCTATATGGGTTGTATCCCAATGGTCTACTGGGTCGTACATGTCGGTAACTACAAGATTGCCCGACATAACCTGAAAAGTTAGTGGGCGTATAAACTCTTGTGCCGATTTTGTCATAATTACATTTATGTTGTAACCATCTTTCTTAAGTTGGTTTACTATTTCTATTGTTTTATAGCAAGCTATTCCTCCACTTACCCCTATAACTATATTCTTCATTATAATGTGTTTTATTTTTAGCTTATATGTCCTAGTGCTAAATTAACAATAGCTTCAGCTATTTGTTTTTTGCCAGTAGGTTTAGCTACAATTTCGCCTCTGTGCAATAACAACCCTGTATGTCCCTCTTCGGATAATTGTGAAGCTTCATTTGTAAAAACAGCATCGCAATTATTAGTTATTCTTAGTTTCTCTGCTTGTTTTGTGAGGTTGTCATTTTCATTGTTCTTTACCAATTTAAAACCGACAAGAAAAGTAGAGGGGTTCATCTTCTTTATTAAAGATATAACTTTTGGAGTGGTCTTAAATCCCATAATTATCTCTTTTTTTGAGGATATTTTTTCTTCTTCTTTATGTTTTTTCTTAGGCTTGGTTAGAATCTCCTCTATTTTATCTTTTGAAATGTTTTTGTTTGCTTTAAAGCTTTCAAAAAGCTCATCTGCTAAATCCGATTTTGACACTGAATAGGAGTAAGAAAAATCTGATAGTGCCATGGCATGAATAAAAAGATTAACATCAACTTCATTCATTAGTCTTTCAACTTTGTTATACACGCTTTGTGTATTTGCTACCTCTATAAAGTTAACAAATGGGGCATCTTCTAGGCTTAGTTTTTTTGTAACAGCCTTGGGTGCTTTTATGTAATGCACTCTGAAATCACTGTTATTGTGTTTGTGCATATATAACAACACAGCTTCAAGGCAATGCCAAGATAGTGAGCCAGAACTCATGTTAGTTATTTTTCTCACACCATCTATAGGCTCTTCTGTTCCGCCAGCAGTAATAACAATGTGAATCATAATCTTTGTTCTATTTTGTTTTTGTCATCCAAAATAAAGACCTTGGGTTTCACTCTCTCTGCTTCTTCTTGTGTGCAGAATCCGTAGGCCATTATAATAACTTTATCACCAGGAAGCACGAGCCTTGCAGCAGCACCATTGAGGCATATTTCTCCGCTGTGTTCTTCTCCTTCAATAATATAGGTTTCAAATCGCTCTCCATTATTTATGTTTACTACTTGCACCTTTTCCATGGGAAGTATACCAGACTCATTTAGCAGGTATGAATCAATAGTGATACTACCTGTATAATTAATGTTTGCTTCTGTAACTGTACCTCTGTGCAGTTTTGCTTTTAGCATATTTAATAACATATTCTACATCCTTTTTTCTAATATAATGTTGTCAATCAGTCTTGTTTTTCCAAATTTCACAGCTACAGCTATAATGGCTACCTCTTCTATCATTTCTATTTGTGCAAGTGAAGGATAGGCGTATATATTTACATAGTCAATCTCTGCCAAAGGCATTGTAGAAATTCTGTTCTCAATAAATTGAGTGAGCTTGTAAATATTAGTCTCTCCTTCGTAGTAAGAAGTTCTTGCCATTTTTAGAGCTCTGTTCAATATGGTTGCTTGCAAACGTTCTTCATTGGTCAAATAAGTATTGCGCGAACTTAGTGCTAATCCATCCTTCTCTCTCACAATTGGGCAAACAACTAACTCTATATTCATATGCAGGTCGTTTACCATTTTAGAGAGGATTGCTGCTTGTTGTGCATCTTTCTGTCCAAAGTAAGCTTTGCTGGGCATTACGATGTTGAATAAGATATTCACAACAGTAGTCACGCCTTTGAAGTGAGTTGGACGAGACGTCCCACACAATACTGAGGTAATATCACCCTCTACGTTTACCCATGTAGAGCTTCCTGTTGGATATATTTCAGATACTGGTGGGCTGAATATAATATCAGCTCCAGCTTTATAAGCAAGGTTTGTGTCTTGCTCTATACTTCGTGGGTACGTTTCAAAGTCTTCATTTGGTGCAAACTGTGTGGGGTTTACAAAAATACTCACAACCACCAAGTCGTTTTCTTTTTTAGCCCTTCTAATAAGCGATAGATGGCCCTCATGTAAGAATCCCATAGTAGGCACCAGCCCAATTGTTTTGTTCTCTTTATTTGCAGATGCAAGAAAACTTCTCAATACTTTTGTAGTATTTATTACCATATTAATATTTGTAAGAGTGCGTTATTTCTTCAAGCTATTTATCACCTCTTCATCTATTTTAAAAGTGTGTTTCTCTTCTGGGAAAGATTTATCATTAATCTCTTCAATGTAGGTTTTTATTGCATCTTTAATGTCTATAGATAAATGAGCGTATTGTTTTACAAACTTAGGTGTAAAGTCGCTAAACATACCTAGCATATCGTTACTCACAAGCACTTGACCATTGCAATGTTTTCCTGCTCCAATACCAATTAATGGCACATTTACTGCTTCGCTTATCAGTTTTGTTAGTTTGGCTGGCACACACTCAAGAGTAATAGCAAATACCCCTGCTTCTTCCAATGCTTTAGCATCATCAATTATCTGCTGTGCTTGAGTTAGGCTTCTGCCTTGCACTTTAAATCCTCCAAACATGTGCACAGATTGAGGGGTCAATCCAATGTGACCCATCACAGGAATCTGTGCTCTCACAATTTGTCGAATAATTTCAGCAAACTCTACTCCTCCTTCTAACTTAATAGCATGAGCTCCTCCTTCTTTCATTAGTCGTCCTGCATTGTGCACAGCTTCTGTTATTGATGTGTGATATGACATAAAAGGCATATCCACAATTACTAAAGCGCGTTTTGCAGCACGAGTCACTGCTTTGGCATGATAAATCATATCATCAACAGTTACAGATATGGTGGAATCGTGTCCTTGTACAACCATTCCTAATGAGTCGCCTACTAATAGTGCATCCGTACCAGCTTCATCCAATATTTTAGCCATAGAGTAGTCATATGCAGTAAGCATGCTTATAGATCGGTTTTCATCTTTCGCTTTTTGGAAAGACTTTATTGTGAATTTTTTATTCATTTTTTTTACTGTTTTGTTTTCAATGTTTTGTTGTTTCTTTCCCGTTCTTATTAATATAAAAATGAAAGAGTTGTAAATCTCAACAACATGAAGACGGGTTGTAAGCTAACATAGAAGTTGCAAAAATACAACATATATCTAATCAATGAAAATAATTTGAATGCCAAACACTTAATTGGAGTTTAGCAGCTACTCACCGATAGTTGAAAGAGATTGCTAATCTGATTGATAGTTATATTTTATGTGAGAATATCTTTCAACCTAAAGTCTTGCAGCATTACCATTGTCTCTTTTCCTAACTCCTTATATAGGTTTTTTTTGTTAGGCATGTATTTCTCCAATGCTTCAATGTGCTTGATTACTGTAGTGCTGTCGCCTCTTTTTATAGCACCAGTGAGAGCAACACTCATCTGATTATTTTCAGCAATATTTTTTAGTGTGCTTTCTAGCAGGGGGGCAGTAGCTTTTTTAATGTCTGATTTAGTCATCCCCGATTCTTCAAACATTTCGTATGCCATATTTAGTAATGTAACTAAGTAATTTGAGAGCACCGATGCTGCACAATGGTACAAATCTTTTTTCTTTGAGTTTATTTGCAGTGTGTTGTTGCCAGCTTTTCTGAAGAAAATTTTTAAGTAATCATTACTTAATGAGGCTTCTGTCGATTGGTCTAGTGCAAAGTAGGCATTGTTTAGCTGTATAATACTTTGATCTGTTTTCCCAAAAGCCATAAGAGGGTGTGCCCCGTATGTACTGAAGCCTACATCTTTGATGGGCTGCAACACCTCGGTAGAATGCACACCACTTGTATGGATAAATACTTCTATATGTTGGGGTATCTCTAGTTCTGATATTTCTTTTGCCACCACAGATAGCGCATCATCCGATGTTGTTATCCATACCATAGAGCTATTGTTCATTAGCTCCGTTATATTTTTATATATATCCGAATCGGTTAATTTAGCTGCATGCTTTGCATGTTTATAAGTACGGCTATAGTAGCCACTTATTTTAAAGCCTTTTTGTTTAAAATAGCACCCTAAAGCTATGCCAACTTTGCCTGCACCTATAAAAGAAATCATATTATTTTTTTTACTTTCATATAAATTAAGTAGCAAAGATAATAAATCTATTTGCTTTGGCATATTTGCTGTTGCAGCTACTATATAAAAATACTAATCGGAATGATCCTTCACAGGAGTATTCCGATTATTAAAAAAATCAGAAAAGTTGTAAAACAAGAAGTAATTTTAATGTGGTTTCTTCAAAAAATCGTTCAGTTATATTCGTTTGATGTTATTTTAGGAATAGATGTTTCAGTTTTATTCAGTTCCTTATATTTATACATTAGTTTGTGCTCTTTGTTACCGTTCCAGTCTTTTACTACTATTTTAATGGGTATAGAGTCTTTTCCTTCCTTTTGAAATGGCTTCAAATTAAAAGATGCAAACCCATTAAAGAGATTGCTGTTTGAGCTGTTGTATGAGTTATGCCTAAATTCTAGTGCAAGCATATCCACATCTTTATTGGCCATAGTTTCGTTTTGCACTAAGTTTATGGCATGTGGTTTCACTCCGTTGTAGTTGAATGAAAACCCTATATTTAGATAATTATTACCAATCCAGATATCATTTATTCTTATTGGGTCGTTGCCAATACTATCAGCATTCTCTTTGGTCAAATGTATAATAGGTTTGGTTTGAATATTCCAAATATCATTTATTTTTATGTAATGGTCATATACACCCATTTTATCCGAAAGTAACGTGTAATTTACAAAAACTCGCTGTTCTATGTGAGGTTTATATAGAACATCGCTTGCAGCTGGCCATAATTTATCTCCATTATCTAGTAGTAGAGAATATGATGCTCCGCCCTCTGGAATTACTGTAGCGACACTGATTCTAAAGTTGTTTAGTGAGTAGCCATCATTATCGTTGCATGCAAAGGAGCAACTCATAATTATTGTTATCAAAACTGTGTATTGCAGTATTCTTTTCGTTTTCATTATGCAAGTAGTTATGAAAAGTTTTTAAAATCATACGTTTATACAATAGATGCATAAAATTGGAAAACGTTGCATAATAAGAAGAGAAAACTTATTGAGTTTTCAGATATGATTAAGCATTTGGATAAAGCTTCTTTAATAAGTCTGTTCTTTTGAGTTTTTTCAGCGTAGCTATAATTGATTTTTTAACTGAGTGCTCATACCAGAAAAAGAATTGGTGTTGATTGGCTTTTTCATCAGCAGTTTTTGCAGTAAATACTCGTTCTAGTGTGTAGGGATGATAGCCAGTGTAGTACATTTCTGTGCCTAGTGTCATAGGCGAAGGTGTGAAATCTTGTATCTGTTCTAGTTTAAAGTCTAAGTCTTTTGTAATTACAGCTAGCTCAGCCATATCCTCCTCTGTGCATCCTGGGTGCGATGAAATGAAGTAGGGGATTAACTGTTGCTTCAATCCATGTTCTTTATTTAGCCTTTCAAAGATGTCTCTAAATTGCTTGAAGTTATCAAACGATGGCTTACGCATCATTTTCAGAGTTTTTTCTGAAGTATGTTCTGGTGCAACCTTTAAGCGTCCCGATACGTGGTTCAATATAAGCTCTCTTGTATATTCTTTTGCATTTCTATTAGTTGCTTGGTCTTTGCTTTTATGCAAAAGCATATCATAGCGCACACCGCTTCCAATAAACGATTTTTTGATGCTCTCTTTAGCATCCACCGATTTGTAAATATCTAGTAGTGGTCCATGGTCAGTATTCAAGTTTTTGCAAATGCTAGGATGAATGCATGATGGACGTTTACATTTTTCGCAAATAGATAAATCTATCCCTTGCATCTTATACATATTGGCCGAGGGACCTCCAAGATCGCTTAAATAGCCTCTAAAATCGGGCATCTTTATCACATTGTCCACCTCTTTCAATATAGATTTTTTTGACCTTGAAGCAATAAACTTACCTTGATGGGCTGAGATGGTGCAAAATGCACATCCTCCAAAACAGCCTCTGTGAAGATTCACAGAGAATTTAATCATCTCATATGCGGGTATTTGCTTGTCCTTGTATTTAGGATGTGGTAAGCGAGTATAGGGTAAATCAAATGAGCTATCTATTTCTTCTTCTGTCATTGGAGAATAGGGCGGGTTCACAACAAGGATTTTGTTGTCTACATCTTGTAGAATACGTGCTGCATGCATTTTGTTGGATTGCTCTTCTACAATTTTAAAATTTTTGGCTTGTTTCAACTTGTCTTTTAAGCACTCCTCATGTGAGAATAGTCTGGCATCTTCTTTAAAAGGATTTTGGGGAAGATGATTCCTGTCTGTTAAGAAAGCAGTCTGGGGTATATCTTGAAGTGTTTTAATATCTTTTCCTTCACGCAGTTCTCTCACAAGTTTAAGCAGAGGTTTCTCGCCCATTCCGTATATCAAAAGGTCGGCTTTGCTATCTACTAATATGCTTTTGTGTAGTTTGTCATCCCAATAGTCGTAGTGCGTTACTCGGCGAAGCGATGCTTCAATACCACCAAGCACAACAGGTACATCAGGGTAAAGCTCTTTTAAGATATTGCTGTATACAATTGTTGTTCTGTCGGGTCGCATATCTGCTCTCCCATCAGGAGTATAGGCATCGTTAGAGCGAAGGCGTTTGTTTACAGTGTAGTGATTAATCATTGAGTCCATTGCTCCTGCCGAAACACTAAAGAACAAACGAGGTTTACCCAGTTTTTTAAAGTCACGCAGATCGTCACGCCAATTGGGTTGAGGCACAATTGCTACTCTTAGCCCATGATGTTCTAGTAGTCTGCCAATAACAGCTGCGCCAAATGCAGGATGGTCGATGTAGGCATCGCCCGAGAAAAAGATTACATCCACATAATCCCACCCACGAATTTTCATCTCTTTTTTCGTAGTTGGTAGCCAGTCTGTAAGTTTTAGTGTGTTGTAATCTATCATTTGTTTTTTAATCTTGTTGTTGTGTGGGCTTTTCTTCAAAACTTTTACAAACTCCTTAACCTAGCTTGTTCTTTTTCTATTATCTCTTCGTTTACTATGGTTGCGCGTTTCACAGCTAGGTGTATGTTGGCACAAATGTTTTCATGACCAACTAATTCAGGAACTTCCGATTTCTTCAGTTTTTCGTACACAGGGTCTATTACCCCTGAAAGAATTATTTGAATCCGCTCTTTTCTTGCACTTCTGCAGAGAGCTTCTAGATTGTTGAGGCCTGTAGAGTCTATAAAAGGAACTCTTCTCATTCGTAGAATACGCACATTAGGGTCATCGCCCAACTCACGCATTACCTCGTCAAACT
>CAZIUT010000076.1:0-8687 GCA_964542545.1 uncultured Dysgonomonadaceae bacterium
TTTTAGCGTTTCAAAACATTTCTACGGTAGTAGATTCAATTTCTATGACATAAAAGTTCAATCGACGACAGTAGATTTGATTTCTATCAGTTTCACGCCGTATATAAAAATGATTTGTGAATACTTAAAAACAAGGTGAGCTAAAAAAGCAAAGGTGCTAAAGAAGACGAAAATCTTCTTTAGCACCTTTGCTTTTTAAATGTTTTTATGAAGACATTTCAAATATTGAAATGCTCAGATTAGCGTCAAATTATTTGTTCACTCTAAATGTTTCATCGCCACTTTCAAAAAACCCTATAATTTGTTCTCCAGCTGCTATTCCAGCATTCATATTGGCTTCTGCTGTTTGAGCACCACATTTTTTTG
Source organism: uncultured Dysgonomonadaceae bacterium (assembly GCA_964542545.1). Classification (GTDB taxonomy): domain Bacteria; phylum Bacteroidota; class Bacteroidia; order Bacteroidales; family Dysgonomonadaceae; genus UBA2632. The sequence goes on from CAZIUT010000076.1 coordinate 367, forward strand.
TAGATGCAAAATAGCGTTTGCCAAATTTCTCAACCATTTCGTCGTGGTTGCCTCCCTTTATATCAGTTGCATACTTAAATTGAGGACGTTCGCTCATAATCTTCACCATATCTGCTTCGTTGATAACTTCTTTACGTGCAGTATTGATAACTATGCCGTTTTCGGATAATCGACTCATTAAGTAATAATTGATACTCTCTTTTGTATCAGCATTAGCAGGCATGTGCAGAGATATTATATCACTCTTATCATACAGCTCTTCTGGATTTTTCACAGCAATAACTCCATGTTCTTCTCCACGCTCAGGATTTCTTGATAATGAAGGAGAGAAAGCATACACTTTCATTCCAAACCCTTGAGCTATGCGAGCTACAATTTTACCAATGTAGCCAAAAGCATGTAGCCCGAGAGCTTTATCTTTCAACTCTGTTCCTGCCGTTCCGTCAAAGCCTTTTCTGGTGAGATAAACCAACATACCAAACACAAGCTCGGCTACTGCATTTGAGTTTTGACCAGGCGTGTTCATTACGCAAACACCATTAGCGGTTGCAGCTTCTAAGTCTACATTATCATATCCCGATCCAGCACGAACTACAATTTTAAGCTCTTTGGCTGCATCCAACACTTCTTTGTCTATTTTATCGCTTCTAATAATCAAAGCATTTGCTAATTGCACAGCTTCAAGTAGTTCTTTCTTATCGGTATATTTTTCAAGTAGAATAAGTTCGTGACCAGCCTTTTCTACAATTTCTCTAATCCCGCTAACAGCTTCTTTTGAAAAAGGTTTTTCAGTTGCAATTAATATTTTCATGATTTAATTTATTATTAGGTTTACTATCCCCTGCACACAATTAGAATCATACTAATCAAAAACATGTGAGCAGAGGTTATAAAATTATAATGAAGTAATTAACAAGAACAGGTTAAACACTTGTAAGCAATATCAACAAAAAAACAGTCTGCCGACATAAGAAACAATCAATTATTCAACAATAGTAGCCACAAAGCACTTACCCTATTCTTGAATAGAATATAAATTTACAAATTTTCTTTTTCAAACTCTTGCATGCAATTAACTAAAGCTTCAACTGACTCAATTGGGCAAGAATTATAAATAGAAGCACGGAAACCTCCCACTGATCGATGTCCTTTAATTCCTACCATGCCACGCTCTTTAGAATACTCCATAAACAGAGATTCTTTGTCTTTAAACTTTTCACTCATAACAAAACACACATTCATGAGAGAGCGATCTTCTATTGCAGCAGTTCCAGTAAACATTTTGTTCCTGTCTATTTCATCATAAAGCATTGCTGCTTTCTTTTGATTTATTTTTTGCATCTCTTCAACTCCTCCCAAAGACTTAACCCATTTTAATGTTTCGTACATTATAAATATAGGAAACACAGGAGGAGTATTGAACATAGAACCACCTTTGATGTGTGAGCGGTAATCTACTATTGAGGGAATTTCACGCTCTACTTTACCAAGCAAATCTTCACGCACAATAACAAATGCAACACCAGCAGGGCCAACATTTTTTTGTGCACCACCGTAGATAATACCATATTTAGATATATCTATTGGTCGACTCATTATATCAGACGACATGTCGGCCACCAATGTGATAGGGCTATCTATATCTTCTTTAATCTCTGTTCCGTAGATTGTATTATTTGTTGTTATATGAAAATAGTCAGCATCAGTAGGTATAGTATATCCTTTAGGAATATATGAATATGTTTTATCGCCTGAAGAAGCCACAACTTCAACATCACCATAAAACTTGGCTTCTTTCATTGCTTTTTTAGCCCATACACCTGTTTCTAGATAAGCAGCTTTTTTCGACATTATATTTGCGGGCACAGTAAAGAATTGTGTACTTGCTCCACCTCCCAAAAAAAGAACTTTATAGTTGTCGGGGATGTTTAGCAATTCGCGCCACAAGACTACACACTCACTCATAACTTTTTCCCAACCTGGAGTTCTATGAGAAATCTCAAGGATGCCAATACCAGTATTATCAAAATTGCGAATAGCTTCAATTGAAGCTTCAACTGCTGGACGGGGCAATACGCATGGGCCTGCGTTAAAATTGTACTTTTTCATAATTTGTGAAATAATTGAGGTTAATATATTGTATAAATTTAGTCTGTATAATTACACACATAAGAGGCTAGTAAATCCCTTCTGTATAGATAGACAAAGCTATAAAATTATTGCACATGCGCAAACAAATATTCATCATTTTTATAATATTTTCTATAAGTACAATGCCATGATGCAAATCGCTATTTCTTATATTAGTACATTTGTTCAATATAAGCATTCGTGCTATCTTTGTATCAAATTTAAAACTAAATAAATGAATAGACCCTACCCATCGGCTCTTCTTGAGAAAGCTGTAAATGAGTTTTCTAAACTACCTGGAATTGGCAGAAAAACTGCACTCCGTTTAGTGTTATATCTTTTGCGACAGGAAGACCTACATGTAGAAGGTTTTGCTGAAGCAATTACGACTTTTAAAAAAGAGGTGAAGTATTGCACTTCATGTCACAACATTTCCGACAGCAGTGTATGTAATATTTGTGCTGACACTTCTAGAGACCCCTCTGTAGTTTGTGTTGTAGAAAACATAAAAGATGTGATGGCAATAGAAAACACAGTGCAATATAAAGGACAATACCATGTATTGGGGGGCATAATATCGCCTATTGATGGAATAGGCCCCTCGGATGTAGAAATAGCTAGCTTAATAAATAGAGTGACAGAGAAAGAGGTAAAAGAAGTGATACTTGCATTAAGTGCTACAATGGAGGGCGATACAACTAACTTTTACATTTACCGAAAATTAGAACCACTAAATATTAAGGTGTCAATAATAGCTCGCGGAGTTTCTATAGGAAACGAAATAGAATACACGGATGAAGTAACACTTGGACGATCGATATTAAACAGGACACCATTTAGTGAATCATATAAACTTTCGTAAGAAATGAAATCAAATTCAGTAATACCCAGTTTAAAACGTTTGTTTTATATTGCAATTGGAATACAAATAGCATTGTTTGTGAGCTTTGCATTTAAATGGATAAATATACTGCCAAGCCAAACTGCAATACCAATTGCTTTAGAACGATATACTGTTTTAATCACCTTAATAGGAATTCCAGGCGCTCTGAAACTGTTTTCAGTAATGATGAAGAAAAACAATAACACTGAGGATGAGAATATCTCAACAGATATTTATAAAAAAGCCTTTTTAGCACGTTTTGGTTTACTGTTTTTGGTAGCCTCTTTAAACATTATTTTATATGCAGTTACTCTCAACCAAAACTTTATGCTACTCGCGCTGATTACTTTTGTAGCATATATTTTTAGTTACCCTTCCAAAAGCTATTTAAATGTAATTGAAGAAGACGAAGAACAAGAGAATGGCAGTAGAGAGCACAAATAAGATTTAAAAACAATTTCAAACAAACATAAAAATGACTATCGCAATAGATTTTGACGGAACAATTGTTGAACATAAATATCCAGAAATTGGGCGACCCATTCCTTTTGCAATTGAAACACTGCTTCAATTACAAAAAGAAAACCATAGACTCATTTTATGGACAGTTCGCGAAGACGAATATCTGCAGGAGGCTATAGATTATTGCACAGAACGAGGACTAATATTTTATGCCTATAATGCCAACTATCCAGGAGAGAAAACTCCCTCGCCACGAAAACTAACTGTTGACATGTTTATAGATGATAGAAACTTAGGGGGATTGCCTGATTGGGGTGTTATATATAAAGCTGTGCAAGCTACAGCACGTGGCGAATGCTCTTTTCAAACAATTATGTCATCGCAAGTAACACAACAAGAAAAAGACAATCGTAAGAAAAACATATTTCTTCGGATAGGCGAAGCATTAGATCGTTAATAAATTACACACTATGTCTAAACTATTACAAAACACCATTCTTCAACTCCGAGCATTAGAGCCCGAAGACCTTGAAGTACTATATAAATGGGAAAATGATACTGATGTCTGGAGATTTGGCTCAGCCATGTCGCCCTACTCTAAGTATATTTTAAGACAATACATTACTGATGCGCAAACAGATATTTTTGAGTCGAAGCAGCTTCGGTTTATGATTACGCTGATTCAAGACCAAAGCACAATAGGCACAATAGACTTATATAATTTCGACGCTCTAAATAGCAGATGTGGGATAGGAATATATATCGACCCCGAGTATCGAAAAAAAGGATTTGCTAAGCAAGCAATAAACCTTTTGCAAAACTACGTGTTCCACTTTTTAAAGATTAATCAGCTATACGCACTTATTCCTGAAAGCAACAAAGCAAGTTTGCAGCTTTTCAATAGCTCCGGTTTTTTTAAATCGGGAGTTCTTCAACAATGGATATCAGATAATGACAAGTATGAAGATGCCATAATCGTACAAAAAATAAAATAAAAGACACAATGAACGAAGATATAAAAAAAGCATTAGATGTACTTAAACAAGGTGGAATTATACTATATCCTACCGATACAATTTGGGGCATTGGCTGCGATGCAACCAATGAAGAGGCAGTTGAAAAACTATATGCCATAAAACAAAGGGATAAAAGTAAGTCTATGCTTATTTTATTAGACAATCCTGGCAAATTACAAGCTTACATTCAAGATACTCCTGACATTGCCTGGGACCTCTTCGACTTAGCCGACAAACCACTAACAATTATCTTCAACAACGCAAAAAACTTAGCACCAAACCTTATAAACAATGATGGCACAATAGGCATTCGCATAACTTCTGAAGATTTCTCGCGAAATCTATGCATGCGATTTAGAAAACCTATTGTTTCTACATCGGCTAATATAGCAGGACAGGCAGCACCACAAAACTTTAATGAGATAGACCCCGAACTAATTGATTTGGTAGACTATGTAGTAGAATACCGACAAAACGAGCTGTATAAGCAAACACCTTCTTCTATAATAAAGCTAGGTGATAATGGAGAAATTGATATTATTAGAAAATAACTATATGAGTCTGCTCCAAAAAATGAGTCCTTATTTTTCTCACCCCTAAATCCTCTGAAGAGTACTTTTGCTAAATGCTCATGCTATTCACGTTTTTCATTTCAGCTAGATGCATAGCTACATTTCAGAAATATACACAAGAAACACATTTATCCTTCCAGATTATGAGGAGCAATTTATCTGGAATAACTCTTGCGCCTAACATTACTAAAACCTCAACCTTACGACTAGTTATAAATAAAAAAAGAGTAGGATAACAAATTGTCCAAAAAAAATTGTAGATTTGTCCTTAGTGCAAAAAAATCACAATACATCATTTATTTTAAGTGAATTAGAAGAATGAAGGCTCTTCTTATTTTGTTGCACTACATGCCTTTACTGGCCGGTAACTACTAAATTATCTTTATACAAGTTTTTCTGAATATATGTTTGAACAATTTTTAATTTGGAGACGGAAGCATATTACCGAACGTGTTTTTCTTCTTATAATTTGCTTAATGGTTGGAGTTTTAACTGCTCTTGCTGCGCATGCATTAAAAATGGCTATCCATTTTATTCAAAGCTCTCTCACTAAAAACTTTATAAATATTGGAGCTAACTACTTCTACCTTCTACTACCAATAGTAGGAATTCTATTAGCAGGTTTATATGTGAAATACATTGTTAGATATGACATAAGCCATGGGATAACAAAAGTACTATATGCTATTTCACAACGAAAAAGTAGATTAAAACCTCACAACACATACACATCACTCATAGCAAGCTCCCTCACTATTGGGTTTGGTGGTTCGGTTGGGGCCGAGGCCCCAATTGTGCTCACTGGCTCAGCTATTGGTTCAAATCTAGGAAGACTATTCAATCTAGAGCACCGTAATGTTATGCTACTGGTTGGGTGTGGTGCAGCAGGTGCTGTAGCAGGCATTTTTAAAGCACCCATAGCAGGTGTTGTGTTTGTAATAGAAGTGCTCTTGCTCGATCTTACTATGTCTTCAATACTACCCCTGCTTGTTACGTCTGTAACTGCTACTACTATTGCCTACATGCTTACTGGTACAAACGCAATGTTTGCCTTTTCGCAAGTCGAAGGTTTTACCTTCGACCGTATTCCTCACGTAATACTACTTGGAATAGCATGTGGTTTTGTATCGCTCTATTTTACAAGAAGTATGAAATGGATAGAGGGTATATTTGGCAAACTCACCTATTGGAAAAGATTCCTTCTTGGAGGAGTCATGCTTAGTGTGCTTATTTTCTTTCTTCCGCCCCTATACGGCGAGGGATATAATACTATAGAAACTTTACTGGCAGGCGACGATTCATACAAACACTTGATGGATGATAGTTTTTTCTACTTCTTAAAGAGTAGTTGGGGTATCATTGTGTTTGCCTTGCTTATTATTCTTACAAAAGTGTTTGCCTCTAGTGCCACAAATGGAGCTGGAGGAACAGGGGGTATTTTTGCACCAACTCTATTTCTAGGATGTGTTGTAGGATTTTTATATTCTTTTTCTCATAATTCAATTGGCTTAACCAACATACTACCTCAAGAAAACTTCTCCCTTTTCGGAATGGCGGGAGTAATGGCTGGAGTAATGCATGCACCGCTTACAGGCACTTTTTTAATTGCAGAGCTAACTGGTGGATATGACCTTTTCCTGCCTTTAATGATGGTATCTATTAGCTCATATGCAACCATTATCCTGTTTGAGAAGCACAATATTTACTCAACACAACTAGCTAAAAAAGGAGAATTGATAACTCATCACAAAGACAAAGCGGTTCTCACTTTCCTGCATATAGAATCCTTGTTAGAAACAAACTTAGAGGTGGTGAAACCTGATATGACATTAGGCGAAATGGTCAAAGTAATTTCAAAATGCAAAAGAAATATCTTTCCTGTTGTTAACGATGATGGTGTTTTGGTGGGAATTATTCTCTTAAATGATATCCGCAACATTATTTTCAGACCTGAATTATACGACAGGTTTAAGGTATCGAAACTTATGACAAATGCCCCAGCTCAAATAAAAACCAGCATGACAATGGAAGAGATAATGGATCTTTTTGAAGATACAAAAGCTTGGAATTTGCCTGTAACTGACAATGAAGGTAAGTATAAGGGTATCATGTCTCAATCATCTATTTTCAATGCATACAGAGATGTATTAGTTGAACACTACTCTGAAGAATAGACGAACATTATGATAAAGAAAGATTTTAGGATTGTATTTTTAGGAACTCCAGCCTTTGCAGTTGAATCACTGAGGCTTTTAGTGGAAAACAAATATAATATAGTAGGTGTAGTAACTATGCCCGACAAGCCAGCCGGGAGAGGTCACAGATTGCAAGAATCGGATGTGAAGAAGTATGCTAAATCACAAAACTTACTTGTTTTACAACCCGTAAATTTAAGAGATAGTGATTTCATTCATGATTTAGAGTCTTTAAAAGCCGACTTGAATATAGTAGTAGCTTTCAGAATGTTGCCTAAAGTGGTATGGAATATGCCTAAGCATGGAACTTACAATTTACATGGCTCTCTCCTGCCACAATACCGGGGTGCAGCGCCTATCAATTGGGCTATCATAAACGGGGAGTCTGAAACTGGTGTTACAACATTTAAGCTGGTTCATGAAATAGATACAGGTAAGATTGCTTACCAATCGAAAGTAGAAATAGGTGATAGAGATAATGCAGGAACTATACACGACAAGTTGATGCTAGTGGGTGCTAAGCTTATACTAAAGACAGTAGATGCTATCATTGATGGTAGTATAAAATTGCAAGCTCAAGATTCATACAGTGTGTTGCTAAAACCTGCTCCGAAAATATTCAAAGAAACTTGTAGAATTAATTGGAGTTTGTGTGCTAAAGATATCGACTTTTTTATAAGGGGATTATCGCCCTATCCTGCTGCACATACAACACTTGAGAGAGACAAAACATCTTTCAATATTAAAATTTTTGATGCCCAACCGATTATAGAAAAACATAATTATAGCGTGGGCACAATTGTTCAACTTCACCCAAGGCAAATAGATGTTGCAGTTTTGGATGGCTTTATTAGAATTTTTGAGCTTCAAGCTCAAGGTAGGAAGCGTTTGAAAACAACAGATTTCTTAAATGGATTTTCTATAGAAAAGAATGATTGTTTTAAATAAACAACCTACCATTTATAATTCAAACCAAAGCTAATAACCTCATTTACTTGCAGGTATTTATAATCTTCATGCGAAGGTACACTATCATCATATCGTAAGTTAAGGTAGATTGTTG